>JBDTKL010000325.1:0-2751 GCA_039935355.1 Candidatus Tumulicola sp. | reverse complement strand
ATTCGTTTGCCAAACCGGCTCCTCCGGCTCACTAATCACACTCTGCGAGTACGCTAGAACCTCTACGCCACCATCATTTATTCCTAACAGGGTCGAAGACAGCAACGCCAAGAAGCTGAAAGTTCGCGTCAAAATAACATTGGCGTAACCGGACACACCCGGGCTCAACCCTCGAAGGCCCGCTTAATGGCGGGTCTTCGTTTTCGATACGCTACGGCTCGATACGGCGAGTCTTAAATCCGACGTTGCGCATCGCCGCGACGAACTGCTCGGGCGATAGATAGCCCTCACGACCCTCGAGCTGATTGAGCGTGTCCCAGAAATCGCTGCGCGTTTCGTCGTCGATCAGATCCAGGAACGTTAGGATACGCGCGCCGGCCTCGTGCTGTGCCCGCTCGAAATGGTACTGCACGTCCAGCGTCGGGCCGCTCCAACCGCACGAACAGATAAACTCGTCTTTCTCGTTCGAGCCGTAGACCGGACGATGCGCGACGTCGGAACTTTGCATCGGGGCGCCTTCTGCTTCTCCCACGGTTCTACCGCTTCTCAGCGACGCGATTCGAGATAGCGTGCGATGCGGCGGTCGGGAACGAGCCACATCATTGCGACGATCGCATACATCGCGTCGGCCAGCCACACGTTGATGAACGCCAAGCAGATGCCCGCGATGTAGAGCACCAGCGCCATCTTGCCCTTCGCGTCGTCACCGATGGCCTTACGAAGCTCCGACTCGTCTCCTTGCGATGCGACGACGACGTTCTGCATGAGCACCCACGACATGGCGCACGCCAGCAGCGACACGCCGTAGACCGCAGTCGGCACGGCGTCACGATCGTGATTGCCGAGCCACGCGGTGGTGAACGGCACCAGCGAAAGCCAGAACAGCAGGTTGAGATTGGACCACATGATCCCGCCGTTGACCCGCTGCACTAACTGGAAAAAATGATGATGGTTGGCCCAGTAGATCGCGACGTAGACGAAGCTGAGCAGGTAGCACAGCATCTGCGGCACCAGCGCCGATAGGTCGTGAAACGAGGCACCCAGGGGTGCCTTGATTTCGAGCACCATGACCGTGATGATCACCGCGATGACGCCGTCGGTGAACGCCGTAAGCCGTTCGGGTTTCATACGTAACGCCGCAATTACGACGCGACGTCGTGCGCGGCCTTACTCGGGCGGGGGTGACCCCGGTGGGCGCGGCGGACGAGGCGGCCGTACGAAGTAGAGGCCGAGCGACGGCGTGTAGTTCATCGCCGGGACGTCCTTGCCGTCGAAGTTTTTGATCTTGAGTTCGTCGGCGGTAGTTGCAGCGACGCGCCCGCACTGCACGATCGCACCGAACACGGTCGGGTCGCTAGGCTGCAGCTCGTACCACGTTCCGCCGGCTGCGGTATGCGCGGTGATCGTCCAGGTCGGCGCTTTGCCGCGCGTCGTAAAGTAGGCGTTCAACTCGTTGAGCGCTTGCGTCGCAAGATTCTTCGCGTCGCCGGTACACGAGTCGCTCGCGCGCACTTCGAAGGGCGTCTTGGGCGGCGTGGCCGGCAGTTTGTACACGCGGAACGATTCCTGTCCGGCTTGCTGTTGGCGAGCGACGAAGTACAAGCCGACCGCCGGCATGAAGTCGAGTTGCGGTGCGAAGAACAGCGTCGTTTGCGGCGCATAGAGTTTGAGCGACGTCACGTCGGCGGCGCGTGCGATGTGCAGTGCAAAACAGCCGGCCAGCGCGCGCAACCGCGTCGTACTCTTGGGCACGATCGACAACGCGTAGGTCGAGCCAAGGCCGTGATACGTAGCCGATGCGTCGGGTAGGTCGGGCGCCGCGAACGTCGCGGGATACCCGGTGGCACTCTTGGCAGCTTCGATGCGCGCGACGTACGCTTTCAACTCGCCGGATAGCGCTGTGGCTTTCGATCTGTCGCCGGCGCTGCAACGCGTCTGATCGGCGATCGGGCCGAGCGGATCGGCCGGCGGCGATGTCGGCAATGGTGCGAAGAACGGGCGATTGCCGGAACCGCCATTGCCGCCACCGCCGGGCGGTCCGCCGCCGGGCCCAGCACCGAATCCACCGCCGCTAAATCCACCACGTCCGCCGCCGCGACTGCGTACGGGATTATACGCGGACGATGATTGCGAACTGACCGCGCCCGGCCCGAAGCGCGCGGTGTAGGTGAGCGAAATCTGACTCGGCTGGAGAGGCCGCGCCATCGTCGGGACCAGATACCCGGCCAACGTCGTGTACGGCACGGCGTTTCTCGGCGTCGAGAAAATGCCGGCATAGGTGTTGGTAATATTGCTGGCGGCAAACGTCAGCGTTCCGAAGTTGAGCGACGCGGTCACACCGGCGTCATAGGTGGTGTAGGCCGGCAAGTTGTTGGGATTGTTGCGGCCAGTGTATTGGGCGTCGGCCAGCCATTCGAAGATCGAGTGCGGCGCTTTGTAATCGAGAACGACGCCCGCGCGTTGCATCGGTTGATTGGGCAACTGCAAGCCCGATAACACGATCGAATACGGATTGTTGAGATACGGCGAGTTGGAGAATGCCTGCGACTGAATAAGATTGTAGAACGGCTGCACGACCAAACCGCCGAAACTCGCGTAGCCGGTCAGTTCGGCGCCTTGATAGATGCGCTTGATTCCCGAGACCGGCGTCGAAAAATACAGTTGCGCGGCTTGCAGCGGCGTGTTGGATTTCAGATTGCAGCCGGCGGCGGAATCGAACAGTTCCTGCGCTTCTTGCAAATACCCGACCGG
>JBDTKL010000324.1:0-6753 GCA_039935355.1 Candidatus Tumulicola sp. | reverse complement strand
ACCAAGCTGACCGGATTCGTCGCCGCGGCGCTGGCTTCGCTCGGAACCATCGCGATCAACACCGCCGCCGGACTGTTCGTCGCGTTTTCGGCGATCATTCTGTCGTTTTTCTTCCTGCTCAACGACTCGCAGATCGTCGAGTGGTTCGCCGGAATGTTTCCGCCCAACAAGCGCGAGACGGCGCGTAAGCTTTCGGCCGAAGTAACGCAGCTATTCGGCAACTATATCGCGGGTCAGATCGCGGTGAGCGCGATCACCGGTTTGGTGATCGCAGTAGCGAGCGCGGCGATCGGCTTTAAATTCTCGCTAATCCTAGGCATCATCTCGGCGGTCGCATACGCGATCCCGATCATCGGCATGCTGATCGCGGAAATCGTCGCAGTCCCCATGTGCTTGCCGCAAGGCGTATGGATGGTGCTCTGGGTGCAAGTGATCATGTTCGGAATGGCGCGCATCAGCGATAACGTGCTGGTTCCGAAGATCATGGGCCAATCGGTCGGCGTGTCGCCGATCGGCGCGATGTTCGCAGTGTTCGCCGGCGGCGAGCTGTTCGGGATCCCGGGGTTGATTCTCGGGATCCCGGTCGCTGCGTTAATAAAGATCCTATGGCGTTATTTCATGGCGCCGTGGCTGCACGCGCAGCTGGATCGAAACTAACCTTTCGAACCTCTGAACACGCGCGAGGCATTACCAGGGTACTGGTAGCGCATCACCTTCGTCAGATCGATTCCGCGAATGATGCTGGCCGAGTGGTACGCGAGACCCCATGAATCGATCGACGACATATCCGGGAAGATACACGCTTCCAGAACTTGATCCGTGGATTTGTTGTTGACCCAGCCGCCGCCGGCAGCGTTGATTCCACCGAAGAGGTCGCTTCCGCCAAGCGTACTGCAGTAGCACGACGCGGGATTACCGTTGCACGAGCCTAACGGCGGCGGGAACAGATACGCCAGAGCGGCCAACGTCGGTTTGGTGGTGTACAGGGTCGAGAGCAGGATGTGAATGCGCGATCCACCGCTGGTGGTGGTGTCGGTGTATTGGCAGAACTTTGCCTGTCCCGAAAGCTGCAACTCCGACGACGGATCGTTGGTGCCGTACACCGGAACGCGCGTGTACACTGTACCGCCGGTTTGTTTGCAATAGGCGGCGGCTTTCGATTCGTCGGGCGAAACGGCGTTAGGAACTTGGATGCTCGCCGCCGCTGCGGCGCTCATGTGCTGCGGCGCCGGCTGATGCAGACCGCCTGCGTTGGCAGCGACGGCGTTCGCGCCGGACACTGCCGACGATTGTGGGCTGGCGTTGTAATTTCCGGCGCAGCCGGTTGCAATAACTGCAACGGCGACAGCAGCCGCGAATGATACCTTCATGCGGTTGTTCTCCTAGGGTGTTCGGGACAGGGACTTAGTCACTCATAATACGCTTTTTACGGCGAAAACCCGCTTACGACCGCAAGCCCGTCGTCGAATGTGGCGTCTCCACAGGCACGCGCGGCGCGAAGACGCTGCTCGTTGTACCAAGGCGAGCGATCCGACTCGGAAAGCGCGACGAGCGCCACGTGCGTCGCGCGTGCAGCCGCGCACGGGTGCGATTCAGGCAGATCCAGCGTTCGCGCGTTGGGTGCCAAAACATCGACGACGCCGACGCGCACCCCCCAGCCGCCGGCCGACGATGGCTGCGTGCGCGCGATCCACGCGAACAATCGCGACGCTTTGCCATCGACCGCATAGGTGTCGGCGTAATAATCTACCGGGTGGCGCGCCGCCAGCGACGACGCGGCGACGACCGACAGTGCGAATGCGACCGCGCACACGGCTCCCGTTTTCGTTCGTTGCGAAAAGTACGCGCCGAGCGCGGCTAACGGACCGATTGCGAGCGCGGTGCGCGTCCCGCCGTCGTTCCAGTAAATCGCCGCCGTCGTTGCAATGCCAAAGACGCACGACAGTGCGCTCACGACGAGCGTGACGATCGAAAAGCGCGCGATCCATGGACCGGCCGCGACGATGCCGGCCGCGATCGCCGGAACGGCGTACCGCAGCGAGGTCCCGTTGGCGAGTTCCGGATGGACGTCGACAAACGCCAGCGGCATTACCAAGAAAAAAAGTCCGGCGGCGAGCGCGGAATATCCGGCCGCGCGACGTGGTTCGCGGTCGAGCAACGGGCCGGCAAACGCGGCCAGCAACGCCAGCGCGAAAAACGGCGAGACGGCGAAACTAACGCGCACGAGTAATGCGAGCGCGCCGAAACCATTGGCGAGGATCGTCGAACTCCAGGTGTTGGCGTAGGACGTTTCGGCCGGCGGCACGAGTGCGCGATGCCACAGCAGGGCATCGTGCGCGAACCACAGCAGCGCCGCAGCGGCGAGCGCGATCCATACGCCGCGCGCGGCGCGCGTCGTTGCAGCCGCGACGAGCGCTAAGACCCAGCCGTACGGTTTGATCAACGCGGTAACGACGGCCGTGCGTGCCGCGGCCGCCGGTTCGTAGAGCATCGTCCACAACGACTCGAGAAAAAATGCGCCCAGCCACACGTCGTTCTGTAGCGAACCGGCTTGCTGCGCTACGGGAGCAGCCGTAACCGCCGCCGCGGCAACGACATCGGCCAGCAACGGCGTCGCGCCGCAGCGTTCGCGTAACCATGTGGCTAAGCGCAATCCGAGCAGTGCTAATGCGCCGAAACCGGCCCAACCAACCGCAAACGGACCGCCGACTGCGTAGAGTCCGGCGGCAAACGCTTCGCTGGCCGGCGGATACCACCAATAGCGCCCGTTGGTGGTCCACATGCTGCCGGCATGTACCCATGCTGCCGCGTTCGGCAAGTGATATGACAGCGTGTCGCCGTCCAGCGGCGGACGCATCAGCTGTGGCCACGCAACGAAAAACACGGCGGCGGCCAGAACGTATGGAATTGGTTCTGCTACGTCGTTCGTGCGAATGCGCGGGCGGCGAACGTAGGCGATCGCGACGACGATCGCGAGCACGATCCAACACGCCGCGGGATACAGCAGATGAACCAGCGCGAGCCCGATCGGAATCGCGACGCCGATAACGAGCGCATCGCGCATGCGATCGGCAATCGACGCGCGGCCATCGCGACGGAGCGCGCCGCCGGCATAGCCGATGCCGAGCAGCCAGAGCGCTGCCGCGACCCCGTTCAAGTTACATAGAATCCGGAGCGGAAACGCCCAACAAATGTAACGCGGTCGCCAACACCGATTTCGTCGCGACACACAGCGTGAGCCGCGCGCGGCGCGTCGTCGCGTCGTCGGTGAGAATCTTGCACTCGGCGTAGAACGCGTGAAAATCCGATGCAACGTCGCGAGCGTAGCGCGCTAGTCGGTGGGGCGCGAGATGATCGACGACGCCTTGGACGATCGACGGAAGCTCGACCAAACGCCGGATCAACTGCAATTCGGTCGGCATCGTCAGAACGCTCAAGGCGCCGGCATCGGGCGCGCCTTCCGGCACGTCGTGTCCGGCATTGCGCAGCACCGAGGCGATGCGGGCGTGACCGTATTGCACGTAATACACCGGGTTATCGTTGCTATGAGCCACCGCCAGCGAAAGATCGAAGTTGAGCGGCGACTCGGGCGACAGCATGACGAAGAAGAAGCGCGCCGCGTCGTTGCCGACTTCATCGAGCAGCGTTTCGAGCATTTCGATTTGACCGGCGCGCTTGCTCATCTTGACCGGTTGGCCGTCGCGAACGAGCGCGATTTGACCCGAGATCAACACGTCGATGCATCCCGGACGCCCGAGCGCGGTCGCTAGGGCACTGAGGCGCCCGACGTAGCCGTGATGATCCGGCCCGAGAATGTCGATCACGCGATCGGCGCGCCCAAGCTTTTCGTCGTGATACGAAACGTCGAGCGCGTAATAGGTGGGTCGCCCGTCGCTGCGCACGACCACGCGATCTTTATCATCGCCAAAATCGGTCGTGCGCACGAATACCGCGCCGTCCGATTCGTAGGTGAGCCCGCGCCTCTGCAAGCCGTCGATTCCGCTTTGGATCGTGCCGCGTTCGTGCAACTCCAACTCGCTCTGCCACAGGTCGTAGCGAACGCCGAAGCGCTCGGCCAGCAGTTGCTGTTGCTCGACGATCGTGTCGCGGGCGAAACGCTGAAAATACGGCAGCCACGCATCGCGTGAGGCGGTGCCCCAGTGCGCGCCTTCGCGTTCGCGCAGCGTTTGCGCGATGTCGATCAGGTACTGGCCCGGGTAGCCTTCTTCAGGAAACGGGAATTCGGGCGTTTCGATCTGCCGGTAGCGTGCGTACAACGATTCGCCCAAGAGCTGCATCTGTGCCCCGGCGTCGTTGATGATCCACTCCGCGAATACGTCGTATCCGCAGTAGCGCATGGCGCGAGCCAGGGCATCGCCGATCGACAACGAGCGTCCCTGTACCACGACCAACGGGCCGGTGGGATTGGCGCTTCCGAATTCCAGCGAGATGCGCCCACTGCGATCCGTGCGTTGCGTGGCGCCGCCGTCGCGAGCCAGTCGCGCCAACTCGGCCTGCCAGATCGACGGCGAGAGCCGTAGATTGATGAAGCCGGCGACCGCGTCGACATCGGCGAACGCGCGGGACACCTCAGCTTCGCGAACCCGCTCGACGAGTGCCAGCGCGACGTCTTGCGGCGAACGGCGAGCAAATTTCGCCAGCGAAAACGCGACGTTGGTCGCAAAGTCGCCGAACGACGCGCGCCGCGGCGATTCAAAACCCACCACGACCGCAGGCGCATCGGGATAGAGCGCGGATGCCGCAGCCGATAGCGCTTGTGCGAACGCGTCGAGCGCGTGCGTTCGCGGATCAGTGATGGTAGGGCTCATCGCGCGCGATCTTCGCCGCGCGATACAACTGTTCCAGCACCAGCATGCGCGCCCACTCGTGCAAGAACGTGAGCTGCGACAGCGACCACGTAAAATCGGCGCGTTCGAGCAATGCCGGAGCCGCGCCGTACGTGCCCGCAATGACGAGCGTCAGGCGTTGCGTTCCGTCGCGTGCGACCGCATCCAAGCGCGACGACAGTTGCGGGCTCGAGAGTTGCGCGCCGGCGCGATCGAGCAGCCAGACCGGCTCGCCGGCCCGGATGTGCTTGAGAATTCGCTCGCCTTCGTCGCGCATCGCCGACTCCGGGTTGCTGCCGTCGCCGGCACGCACTTCGATTTCTTGGTACGTGTGGTAGTGCGAGAGGCGCGAGCGCATATCGTCGCAAGCCGCGGCGACGTACGAGCTTCGGATCCGGTCGACGGCGATGACGCGCACGATCATGGCTTGCGGGCGGTTTTACGTGCATAGACGCCAGGGCCTCGCGATTCGACGAATCCGCGCAGTTCGAGCGACGTCAACGCAGCGAGTAGCGCGGGTGCGCCGAGGCGGACGGCCGCCGCCAGTTCGTCGATGGTGTGGGGCGATTCGGTGAGCGCGGCGGCGATCGCCCGATCTGCCGGACCGGAGGGCGCGAACGCTTCGAGGCCGGGTAGAACCGGCGCGATCCGCATCTCATCGAGCACGTCGGCGGCGCTGCGTGCCAAGATCGCTCCGTCGCGGATCAACTCTAGGCAGCCCGCGACGTGCCGCCGGTCCACATCACCGGGTACGGCGAACGTGGGGATGCGTTCGCCCGCCACGCCGGCTGTGTTCAGCGCGCCGCTCTTGGCGGGCGCCTCGACGACCACGAGCGCATCGGCCAGCGCCGCCACCAGCACGTTGCGTTGGAGAAATCGAAACGGCATCGGAACCGTATCGGGCTCGAAGGGAGACAGGACGGCACCGCCACCGGCTACCATGCGTTCGGCCAGCTCGCGGTTGCGAGCCGGAAAGAAGTGGTGGTGGCCGCCCCCGAGGACGCCCACGGTCGGCGCTCCGGCCTCGAGTGCGCCCTCGTGCGCCGCGGCATCGATGCCAAGCGCGAGCCCGGAGACAACCGTGCAGGCCGCCGCCCCCAGGTCGCGGCCGAACTCACGTGCCAGCCGCTTCCCCAGCGGCGTCGCCGCGCGCGTCCCTACGACGGCGACGCACGGCCGCCGCAGGCATTCGAGGGTCCCGACGTACCAGCCGCCGCCGACCGATGCGTCGAGACCGCGGTCCTCTCGGACCGCCTCCATGGACTTGCGGGAGTATCGATCCGGCTCATCCACGCCCGCCTATCCCCCGCCTCGCCACGGCGGCAAGGGTGCCCGGCTACCCAAGCGCGGGGGGAATCGCCTGGGTCCACGGGAATAGGCTGGCCCCAACGGAGGTAGACTAGTGGCAGAGGCGTATTGCGTTAAATGCAAGACGAAGCGAGAGATTAAAGACGCCGTTCAGATTACGATGAAGAACGGACGTCCCGCAACCGAAGGTAAGTGTACGGTATGCGGTACCAAGATGTTCAAGATCGGCGCCGCGGCCTAACAACCCGCGCATATAAGCCGCGCGAGGACCGCCAAAGGCGGTCCTTTTTGCGTTTCACAACGGATAGTGACGTATACTGTGAGAACCCACTACATATGGGCCTTGGAGTGCACCGCTGACCTGTCCGACCTGCCGCAAAAGCGAGACGCGCGTCGTCGATTCACGCGACGACGAAACGGTCGTCCGCCGGCGTCGAGAGTGCCTCGATCCGCGTTGCAAGCACCGTTTTACCACGTACGAACGGATGGAAGCGCCGCGTCTTTTTGTCGTAAAGAAAGACGGGCGTCGCGAGCAATTCAGCCGCGAAAAACTGCTTGGTGGGCTGCGCAAGGCGTGCGAGAAGCGGCCCATTTCTGA
>JBDTKL010000323.1:0-4715 GCA_039935355.1 Candidatus Tumulicola sp. | reverse complement strand
ATTGCTTGCCGCCGGTCTCGATGATCGCGTACATAACTAAGGTACGATATCAGCCGCGTGGGTCCGTGTCAAATACGCGACCGCCTGTGTAGGAGCAAAGCAGAGATGTCCCCGGTTTAGCAAGGCAGAGGTGTCCCCGGCTCGTGGTCGATGGCTTCCTATGGAGCTTCTGGCCTTGACCACCACCGAACTCGAGCGCCTTCGGGTCGCCCAGCAAGTGCTCGACCGGGCACTCACCGTCGCCGAGGCGGCCCAGCTGCTCAATCTCTCCAGCCGCCAAATCAAGCGACTTACTCGGCGATTTCGTACGCAGGGTGCCGCAGCATTCTCCTCGGTACGGCGAGGGCGGCCGCCCAACAATGCGATCGATCCGCTCGTTCGTCAACGCGTGATCGAATTAGCGACCTCGACCTATCGTGGCTTTGGTCCAACGTTCATGTCCGAGAAGCTCGCCGAACGAGACGGCCTCATTGTCAATGCGGTTTGTGGATGTCGCCAAGCGAGTTGCCGGGGGTGGTGCGAACGATATCGCCGTTTCTTCCGACCCGTCAGTTCGGCGAGCTGTTATGGAGCATCGTAACGCCGGGAAACCGGCTGGGGCCGGCGCTTGGATTGTGCGCCTACGCCGCGATCTTTGGAGCGTTGACGATCGCCGGCTATCGTCGTGACGAACACCGGCGTTACGCGTAACGTCAGCTACGTGAGGCCGTAGCAGGTGCGGGTGCGATGTACGCGGTCAAAATTGCAACGTCGTCCGGGGTGGGCCGCCGCCCGATCACGCGGTCTAGAATCCGCTGTGCCAAATCGGGTGCGGTTTCGTCGCCAAGGTCCGCGAGCGCCGACTCCAGGCGCGCGAATCCGGCGTCGATGTCCCGGTCGAACTCGATCAACCCGTCGGTGAAGAAGACGACCAGGGTACCGGCTGCGGTTTCGATCGTCCGAGAGGTTGTAAAGCTGTCCCCCAGACCGAGTAGCGGAGCGGAGGAGGCCACCTCTTCGACCCGTCCGTCGGGATAGCGCACGAGCGGGCCCGGATGGCCAGCGGAGGCGATCTCCATGCGATGCGCGACCGGATCGTAAATCGCGCCGATGGCGGTCGCGAACACGTCGTCGTTGTCCATGCGTAGCGTTTGGTCGGCGATACGCAACATCGAGCCGACCGACGGGTCCAGCAAGGCTGCGACCCGCATCGCTTGGCGAATTTTCGTCATGATCAGGGCTGCCGCCAGGCCGTGGCCGCCGACGTCGCCGATCGACATAGCGACGTGGCCGCTCGAAAGCTCGAAAGCGTCGAACCAATCGCCGCCGATGGTCGATTCCGAACTCGACGGCCGGTACGCCGCGCTGAGATGTAGGTGGTCGATGCGAGGCAGGACGTTTGGCAACGCCGACTCTTGCATGCGGACGGCGATGCTACGTTCTCGTCCGAAGGATCGCGCGTTGGCAAGTGCCACTCCGGCACGTCGCCCGAGTTCTTCTGCGAAGAGGCGATCCGTGGTATCGAAAAGCGCCGCCGATCCGGCCTGGCGGTCCGCTTCGTCGACGAAGAGCGTCAGCGCACCGCTCGCGATACCGTTGTGGACGATCGGTACCGTTAGCGTCGTTGCGATGTCCAAGTCGCCGAGCGTCCCAGAAAAGAGCGGCGATGTTCGATCGCTCGAAAGCCAATCGTCATCGCGGCTCCTCGCATCCAGTGCGGCGCGTAATGCATCGGTGGCCGCGCCCGCATCCGGCCGGCGAGAGCGAACGACGACCTGGCGCTTTTCGAATTCGTCGACCGCTTGGATCGCGCACAACGTGGCGAACGTGTCGACGGCGATATCCGCAATGGCCGAAAGCGTCACCTGAAAATCGAGCGACGACGAAAGCAGCGTCGACGCCGCATCGATCGCTCGTAGCCGCTTTTCAATCTGAACGTGCCGGCGATTTTCGTGCGCCTCAAGCAGGCGAAACGCGGTGACGTCGCGCGAGATTACGAGCATCCGCTCCGGCCAATCTTCGCCCGGCATCGAGGAGATGGTAACGTCCCACCACCGTTCGCGGCCTTCGACATCGTAACGGCCGACGAAGTGCCCGACTCCGCCGCCGCGCGCAGTTTCGATCGCGTCGTCGGCGGCTAAGCGATGTTCGCCCGTCCAAAACATCCGCCAATCGGCACCGGCAACATCGGCGAAGTTTTTGATACAAAGCGCGATCCGGCCGTTTTCGTTCATCGAAACGAGCCGCGCGCCGGCGTCGAGAATCTTGACGCAATCGGAGCTCTCGAAAACGATCCGCTGGAAGTACGCCGGGTCGGAACTCATCCGACGAGTATTTCGCCGTCTTTCACTTCGACGGCATAGGTAGAGAGCGGCATGACCGCGGGAAGCGTTAACGCTTCGCCCGTTCGAACGTCGAAGGTTGCACCATGCCGGGGGCACACGATGCATTTGCCGTCCAGCTCGCCTTGATCGAGCGGAGCGCCATCGTGCGAGCAAACGTCTTCGATCGCAAAGAAATCGCCGTCGACGTTGCAGATAAGAATTTCTTGACCGTCGACGACGACACGTCTGGTCGTGCCGGGCGCGATGTCTGTAACGTTAGCGACTGCCCGCACCGTTAGCCGACGGCGCCTTCCATTTCCATCTTCACGAGCCGGTTTAGCTCCACCGCATATTCCATCGGCAGTTCCTTGACGAAGAAGTCGAAGAACCCGTTGACGATCATCGCGGTCGCGTCGGCCTCGGAGAGCCCGCGGCTCATCGCATAAAACAACTGCTCTTCCCCGATTTTACTGACGCTGGCCTCGTGTTCGACGGTCGAACGCTGTTCGTGAATTTTCATGGTCGGCTTGGTGTCGCTCGACGAATGGTCGTCCATGATCAGGGCATCGCAACGCACGCGCGTTTTCGCGCCGGTGGCGCCCGGATAGATCTCGACCAGTCCACGGTAGGTCGTCTTGCCGCCGTGCGCGCTCACGCTCTTATTGGTGACGACCGACGTCGTGTTGGGTGCGGCGTGAATCACTTTCGCGCCGGCGTCTTGATGCTGCCCGTCTCCGGCAAACGCCATCGACAGAATTTCACCGCGCGCGCCTTCGCCCATCAAGTAGATAGCCGGATACTTCATCGTCAGCCGCGAGCCGAGGTTGCCGTCGACCCATTCGACCGTCGCATTCTTATGCGCGAACGCGCGCTTGGTGACGAGATTGAAGATGTTGCGATACCAATTTTGGATCGTCGTGTAGCGAATCGACGCATCTTCCATCGCGACCAGTTCGACCACCGCCGAATGCAGCGACGAGGTCGAAAACTTCGGCGCCGTGCAGCCCTCGATGTAGTGCACTTTGGAACCCTTGTCGGCGATGATCAGCGTGCGTTCGAACTGGCCCATGTTCTCGGCGTTGATCCGGAAGTAGGCCTGCAGGGGCATGGCGACTTCGACGCCCGGCGGCACGTAGATGAACGACCCGCCCGACCAGACGGCCGAGTTGAGCGCGGAGAACTTGTTGTCGCCCTGCGGAATGACGGTTGCGAGATACTTACGGACGATATCCGGATACTTCTTGACCGCCGTGTCCATGTCGCAAAACAGCACGCCCTGCTCGTCGAGCGCCTTGCTCGTGTTGTGGTAGACGACTTCGGACTCGTACTGGGCGGAAACGCCGGATAGAAACTTACGCTCCGCTTCCGGAATGCCTAAGCGATCGAACGTCCGCTTGATGTCGTCCGGAACGTCGTCCCAGGACCGTTCGGTTCGGTCGGTCGAGCGCACGAAATAATGGATGTCGGCGAAGTCGATCTCATTCAGCCGGGCGGTGTCGCCCCAGGCCGGCATCGGCTTGCTCAAAAATAGCTCGTAGGCGCGGAGACGAAACTCGAGCATCCATTGCGGCTCGTCCTTCATGGCACTGATGCGCTCGACGATTTCGCGTGTCAGGCCTTTGTCGGATTTGAAGACGTAGTTTTCCTGATCGTGAAACCCGTGGCGGTAGTCTTCGCCGATATTTTCGGGGGAAACCGGGGTCTCGAGTTGTGTCGCCATATCTAGGTAAGCGTACCCCCCTGCGGAGACATAGTCAAGATAATGAAGTACGAAGTTGAAAATCTCTGAGGACCGCTTGCTAATTTCCTGTGCAGAAGGGGTTTACAGGGGGGGGCGCAGGGGATATGATTGGCGCCGGACCCTGGGTGGGGTCCACGGTTCAAAGGGAAGGCGCGCCCTCACGCGCCATAGCGGCGAGTCGCCCGTGCACCGCTCAAAAGCGCCGGCAAGAGCTCGTCGAAAGGTCGGGGACGTGACCGCATAGCGGACGCCAGCCGACGAGTCCGGAGGTGGGATTCCCCCGAGGTCAAGGAGACCCTGGTACAAATTGAAGGCACTCGGTAGGCACATTGTGTGCGAGTTTTCGGGTTGCGACCCGCGCGTTCTGTCCGACATCGACGATATCGCTGCCATGATGGTTGCGGCGGCAAAGGCCGCGAACGCTACTATTATGGAGAGCGCCTTCCATCGTTTCGAGCCGCAAGGCGTTTCCGGAACGGTGATCCTGGCCGAATCACATCTATCGGTCCACACCTGGCCCGAGAAGGGCTATGCCGCGATGGATTTTTATACATGCGGCGACCACACCGATCCCTGGGCAGCATGCGAATACGCCGCCAAAATTCTAGGCGCAAAAAGCATGCTCACCACCGAAGTCAAGCGCGGCATCGAAGCGCGCAAAGGCGAGTTCA
>JBDTKL010000322.1:0-4034 GCA_039935355.1 Candidatus Tumulicola sp. | reverse complement strand
GGCGGCCTGAATCCCGAGTTGTTGCTCGCGGGCAAGTACGGGCATCAGCTGCATTTCTGGGATCTACGCAAGCGCAAGCATGTTCAGTCGATCGATCTCGGAGCCGAGCAACAAATGGTGCTCGAGTTACGGCCTTCGCACGACCCCGCTAAAACCTATGGCTTTGTCGGCGTGGTCGTTTCATTGAAAGATTTGTCGGCGTCGATTTGGCTGTGGTATCGGGACAACGATAACGATGCGTGGGCCGCGAAGAAGGTGATCGAGATACCGGCCGAACCGGCGGATCCGGCGCAGTTGCCCGAGATGCTCAAAGGCTTTTCAGCCGTGCCTCCGCTGCTCACCGACATCGGCCTCTCGCTGGATGATAAATACTTGTACGCGTCTTGCTGGGGCACCGGCGAGCTACGTCAATATGATGTAAGCGATCCGTTCAACCCCAAACTCGTTGGTTCGGTGCACGTCGGTGGCATCGCTCGTCGCACCCCGCATCCGCGTAACCCTGAAAAGCCACTGCTCGGGGGACCGCAGATGCTCGAGATCAGCCGCGACGGTAAGCGCGTCTACTTCACGAACTCGCTGTATCGAAGCTGGGACGATCAGTTCTATCCCGAGGGCGTCGACAGCTGGATGGCCGGCTTGGACATCGGAGAAGACGGCACTATGCGCTTCGACCAGAACTTCTATCTCGAATTCGACAAAGATCACCGCGCGCATCAAGTACGACTGCAGGGCGGCGACGCGTCGTCGGATTCATACTGCTTTTCTTGACGAGAACTAGTGTGGTTGAGGAAAAGTACCCGGTGCCAGTGCATCGGCTAATGCGCGAAAGACGGCAGTAGCGCCTAAACCCGCATTGCCTTTATCGTCGTACGCACCGAGGCCGTTCGTCGCTTCGACCGCGATCGTCAGCTTGCTACTCGGAAGGTACCCGACGGCCCCAGATGCACCCGCGAAGCCCAGCGTCTGCGCAATCCATGCGCCGGAGCGAATCACACCCAGGCCATAGCTAAACGTTTCGTCGTTCGCTCGACATGCCGGACACCCGCTCTGTGCGTGGCCGAAGCCGATCAAGCTCGGCGTGAGTTGCGCCGCCGACGACGCCTTTGACAACAGCTTTCCATTCGAAACGGCTTCGATCGAAAGCGCCAAATCGTGGATGTCGGTCGTTTCAACTGCGCCATCTATGGTCGTCCACGATGGATTCCAGAATGTCGCCTCTTCGTAGAATGGCGTTGCGGGGGCGATGCCGAGCGTTTGCCGACGCTCGGAGCTGAACGTATGCAAGACTGGCGACGGAATCGACGCCCCAACATTCGCTTGGGTTTGCGTCAGTCCGATCGGATGCAAGACATTGTCTCGAATTGCGTCGGCGAGCGGTACACCTGCTATCTTTTCGAGCACGCGACCCAAGATCACGTAGTTCGTGTGCGAGTAGCCCCAGTTCGTGCCCGGCGCGAACTGCAGCGGCTTCGAAACGCCGATTTGGATGAGTTCGTCCGACGTCCACGTACGAAACGGATCGCGATACGTCCCAACGATCGTTTCGGGTTGATACACATAATCTAGATACCCCGACGTCATCTGCGCCAGATTCCGAAGCGTTATCCGGTTCGCATCGGGCAGATTCGGAAAGTACGTCGAAAGTTTCGTATCGAGCGAGACTTTCTTTTGGTCGACAAACTCGAGCAAGAGCGTCGCCATAAAGGTGAACGCGACCGCTCCGTTGCGGAAATGCATATCCGGGCGGCCCGGAACTCCCGTCATCGATTCGCCGAACGCACCGGTGTATACGGTGCGCCCGTTCGACCGCACTTGCACGATCAGCGCCCGAAGGTGATTGGCCGCCATCGACGTCTGGACGACGTCTTGAATCGTCGTCGCCACAGGCACGTCGGCTCGCGCGCTCGCCGGGGCAGATGTGAAAGCCACGATGGCAAGCACCGCGCTAAGCAAGAAACGCATACACATCGGAATCCATCGATGCCGGCGGTTTGTTACGCGCCTTCGCGAGAGAGTTCGCGCTCGATCGCCGCGCGCAAATTAGCATCATCGGGTTTGACGTCGGGCGAGAAGCGATCGACGACCGAGCCATCGCGGCCGACCAGAAACTTCTCGAAGTTCCACAGCACTTCGGGTGCCGGATTCGGAGTGACGCCGAACTTGACCAACCCTTCGCGAAACTTTTCGGTGCCGGGCACCTCCGGACGTTGCTCGATCATTTCGGCGTACAGCGGGTGCTTGTTCTCGCCAACGACCGCGATCTTCGAAAACATTGGAAAATCGATCGCGTAGTTGATCGAACAGAAGTCCGCGATCTCCGGCTCGCTGAGGGGCTCTTGACCGGCGAAGTCATTCGACGGAAAACCCAATACCTCGAGGCCCTTATCGCGATACGTCTTGCTGAGCGCCTCGAGCCCTTCGTATTGCGGCGTCAGGCCGCATTTCGAGGCCGTGTTCACGACGAGCAACACCTTGCCCGCGTACTCTCCCAACGTTGTGTCGCGCCCGTCGATGGTCGTAATAGGAATTTGCTGTAAATCGTTCATAACGCGCACGGCCTTCGGCGATGCGGCCGTTGCGACCTATTTCGGCGGTGGCCAGAATGCGACGCCGTCGGGCCAGGCGTACTTACTCCATTGATTGGACTGAACGGTTCCGATCATTTTGACCTTAGGATACGAGAAAATCTCGACGTCGAAGTTGTCGAAATTCGAAACGAACAGCAACGATCTGTCGGTGTTAAATGCCAAGCGATAGGGGATGCCCGGAACGTTGAAGGAACCGCGTGCTTTGCCCGTTTGTGAGAAAATACTGATTACGGCGCCACCGGCCGCCAAGAGATTTCCCTTGCCGTCCTCGGCGATTCCCCAGGGCGAACCGTAGGTAACGCCGAGATCGATTGCGGGCGGTTTGCCATGCACGAAACGTGCGATATGGCCTTTGTTATCGTTGGTGCTATACGTTGCGAACACGTCTTGATTGTTGGGGTCGCGAACGACACCGAGCGCCTGAAATGAATTCGGAATAACCGTCGTTCGCAACGGGATGTCTTTCGTGCGTCCGTACGCGGAAACCGAACCCGGTCCGAAATATCCATCCGGACAGAAGTTTGCTGCGAACAGCCTGCCGTTCGCAGCCGGTACGACGTCGGCGATGTTATAGCCGGGAACGATCAACCGGCTTGGGCTCGCGGCACCCGGTGCATATACCGCGATGTCCCCGACGCCGGGACCCTCCGTTCCGAGGCCCTGGTCGGCGACGTATAAATTGCCGGCCGCGTCGGTGTGAAGGCCTTCGGGACCGTTGGAATCTTCAATCTGGCGTTGCAGTTCGTACTGTCCTTTGACCAAGACGAAGACGTCGATGCTCCCGATGTTCGAGTTGCCGACGAACAGCAGCGATTTGTCCTGCGGCTGCGCGCCAGCGGCCGGGATCGCGGCCAGTGCTGTTGGAACGGCTCTATTTCCGCCGGCGCATCCGCAACTCACTATGGCGAGAGCAAAAGCGCCGATTCTAGCAGCGACCCGGTAAGGGCGATGGTTCATGAGCGATGCTCCTCATTAAGCGCCTCGTCGATCGCACTCGTAGGGGATAATAGTACCCCCGTGAAGCAGCACAAGCAAGCCTAGCGTTCCCGCGAAGCGCGCAGTGGAGGGCAGCGCTTGCTTGGACGCAAAAGCTCCGACATGCGTATATTTGCCGTTCTCGCGCTCGCGCTGGTTTGCGCGGCGCCGGCCGCCGCCACGATCCTCAATCAATCGGACGCGGTCGCCCTTTCCGAAGTGGTGCAAGAGCGTCTGAACGCGACGGATATTAACGTGGGCATGGTCGCGGAACTGCCGTACGCGATAGCACATTGGCCCGCCGGCAAAGGCTACGGCGGAGGCCAAGCCCTAGCCAAAAAGAGTGACGGAAACTGGACGATCGTGAAGATGACCAACGCCTCGTTCGATGCATCGAAATTAGAGAAGCTCGGCGTTCCGGTCGCTAAAGCGAAAGCGTTGGCAGCCGACCTGAAAGTAGCCGGACAATGA
>JBDTKL010000321.1:0-2599 GCA_039935355.1 Candidatus Tumulicola sp. | reverse complement strand
GGCGGCAGGCACGCAGTACCGCCGGTTTCGTCCAGCTCCGTTGCAGCGCGGCGCCGGCCCATTCGCGCTCGAACTGGCCGCCGTTCGCGATGACGTGCAGCACCAGGGCTACGCAACGGTGCGGCGTTCCGATCGTCTCGATGGCTGCGATCGTATCCCGCACGATCCGGCGCGCTTCGTCGACTGCGCCCTGGGCGGAGCGTAACTCTGCGAATGCGACGCCGACGGCGGAGATGCGCTGCACCTCGCCCGACCGGCGCGCGAGCTCGAGCGCTTCGTCGCGGGCGCAGGCGTCGAGAAGGCGGCGGTCGTTCAGCAGCAACGCCAGCGGAATTCCGACAGCCGCTGCCTTGGTGCGAAACGTCGCGGTCGTGACGCCACTTTCGATGGCTTCCCACGCGACCGTGCGCGCTCGACGCAGATCGCCCGACAGCGTTAAGGTCTGCGCAAAATTGAGCGCCGAGTAGGCGATTCGCCACGGCATGCTGGTGCGCCGAGCCTCGGCCAGAGCGATCTCGTGGCGCCGGATCGCCGCTGGGATGGCGCCGAGTTCGGCCGCGACCAACGCGCAGTTGTTCTCGATCTGGACGATCGCTTCGCTATTGCGGCCGGCTTGCGCTAGGCGCGACGCGGTCGCACAGTCGAGCAACGCCGTTGCTGAGTTCCCGAGCGCGGCGCCGGCTTCGGCGCGTATCTCATAAAAACTGGCGTTGGCCGGAATCTCGATCGACCCACCGAGCCCGTGCGCCGCTTGCAACTCAACACGCGCGGTGGCGGCGTCGCCCAACGTGATTGCAAAGCGCGCCAGCGACAGATGTGCCTCGAGCGCTTCGGCCGGACGCTGCAGAGGCGCGAGGCGCTCGACCGCCTTGCGCGCCGCCGCGATGCTTTCGTCCGTGCGCGCATCCACCCAATGTTGATCGGCCGTCCGGAGAAGCGCGCGCGCCGCGGCGACGTGATCGCCGGCCGCTTCCCATTCCTGGCGCCCGCGATCGAACCACGAGGCCGGCTCCTCACCACAGCCCTCGATGTACAGCAGTGTGCCGAACCGTTCGAACGCTGCCGCGCGTTCTTCGCCCGCCGGATATTCCCACTGTAAGGCATTGGCGTAGAAGCCGATCGCGTCGCGATACGCATACACGTTCCAGGCGGATTCTCCGGCGCGTTCGTTATACGCGCGCGCCTTATCGGCGACGCGCGCCTTCGACCAATGGTAGGCGAGCGCGGCCACGTTCGACGGATCGGATGCTTCGAGCGCTGCTGCGATGCGTGCGTGCAAGGGAGCGGCCAAACCGACGACCAGTCGATCGGCCAACGCTTGACGGATCAACGCATGTCGAAATCGGAATCCGTTCGGATTAACGGAATCGGTCACCACCACGTGCGCCTCGACGGCACGTTGCAACGTCTCCAGTGCTGTCTCTATCGTGACGCCCGCGATGTTGGCGACGAAACCGGCGTCGAACTCGCGCCCGACGATCGCCGCTCGAACCAACAACGAGCGGTCGCTTTCTGAGAGTGGGGCAAAGCGTTGGCTGAGCACGGCGTCGACCGACACCGGCGAATCCGCGGCGAGATTCAAGCGCCCGTCTTCGGCGATGTTCGAAAGCTCTTCGGCAAACAGCGGGTTGCCTTCGGAGAGCCGCTCGATTTGCCCGACGACACCGGCATTCGGCAAACGGTGCGCGAGACGCGCCGTTACTAAACAACGAATCTCGTTGCGCGAAAGGCCGCGCAAGCGAATCGTCGCCACGCGGCTGCGCGTTGCGTGCAAACGAAATGCCGCGAGGTCGGCGTTGGTCGCCGCGTCTTCGGTGCGCATCGACACCAACACCAACACGCGCGCTTCGCCGAGTCCGTGCATCAAATACGACAGCAGTTCGAGCGTGCCGGAGTCGGCCCACTGAACGTCCTCGACCACGGCGACTAGCGGCTTTTTTTGCGCGACGCGTTGTAGAATACCGGCGCTGACGGCTAAGAAAGCGGCTTTGTCCTCAATGTCGCCGCGATCACGATGCGGATCGAACGCGCGTGCGGCGGCGCGTTGGTCGACCGCCGAGAGCATCGCGAAAAACGGGAGATACGGGCTTCGGACTTGCTCGCTGCACCAGCCGCGTGCCACCGTGGCGCCATCGCCCAACGCGGCAGTGAACTCATCGATCAAACGCGATTTGCCGATGCCGGCGTCGCCTTCGACCGGAACGAAACTTGGGCGTCCCTCGCTCGCGCGTTCGAACGCTTCTTGTAGGAAGTCGAGTTCGTCGCGACGTCCGACGAACGTTTGCCCCGGACGGAGGGCCGGAATCATTCAGGAACGCTCCACACCGCCCACGCGGCGAGCGCGACCGCGACGGCATCTTCGATCGCTGCAGCCGGGACCGGTCCGATCGCCTCCGCCGCGGCGCGCCGCGCGGCCAACCCCGCATACGCGGCGCCGAGCGCGGCCAGGCCACCGACCAACGCGTAACCGACGCGCGATCCCGGCTTGCCGATCGCGTACGCGACGCGGCCGCCGCCGAGGAGACGCGCGATCAACGGCAGCGGGGTCGTGCGATCGGGAGCCCGCGGCGAGATTCAAGCGCCCGTCTTCGGCGATGTT
>JBDTKL010000320.1:0-4937 GCA_039935355.1 Candidatus Tumulicola sp. | reverse complement strand
GGTTCCGACGCTGGGCGGACAGGTTGCGATGACGATCCCCGAGGGGACGCAGAACAACCGGCTGCTACGGCTATCCGGCAAAGGCATGCCGCGCGTGAAAGCCGGCGGTAGCGGCGACGAATACGTCCGCCTAATCGGTCAACTTCCGCAAAATTTAAGCGATAAAGAAAAAAAACTGTTCAAAGAACTCGCATCCATCCGAAGAGGTAACGAACAACGTGATTAAAGATATCGCCTTCACGGTTTACCCTGCCAAAGATGTTCGCGCGTTGCGCGAGTGGTACGAAAACAATCTAGGCTTGAAATTCACCGGGCCGTACGTCGAAGACGGCGTCGAGAAGTACAACGAAACGACCATCGGCGGCGCGACGTTTAGCTTGATGACGCCCGATTGGGTCGAGCGCGACCCGGGCAGCGCCGGAAGCGTCGTTTTCGAAGTCGACGATATCGACGCCGAAGTTGCGCGACTGCGCGAAAAAGGCGTAACGGTCGAGGATCCCTATGCAACGCCGGTGTGCAAAATAGCCGGTTTCCACGACGCCGAAGGCAACAAGGTTTCGTTCCATCAGATTACCGTTCCGCATTAAACGACCCACGTGGTCTGAGTTCGGAAGCCGTGCACGATGATTAGCGGGCACGGCCTCATGTACTCCGCGATGTATCGCAACGATAAACCCAAAGGCCCCCGCCGGCGCATCGATTTCAAACGCCTGGCCGGCATCTTTGGGCCTTACTGGCGCCAGCAAGCCACCGTCCTCGTCTGCATCGTGCTCGGTTCGCTCCTTGGATTGATCCCGGGCTTCGTAACGGCCCGAATTATCGACAAAGCCATTCCCAATCGTTCGCTCTCCGAGCTGGCCATCGACGTGGGCATTATTCTCGCCGCAGCGTTGGTAGCGGCGCTGATCGGCGTCGCGCAAGGCTACCTCAATTCGGTGGTCGGCGAAGGCATCATGCGAGACATCCGAACGCAGCTCGTCGGACACATGCATCGGCTGCCACTCTCGTTTTTCACTGGCACGAAGACCGGCGAAATCATGAACCGCGTCAGCAACGACGTCGATAACATCGATAACGTTGTGACCGGGACGCTGACCTCGATCGTGACCAGCGTGGTGACGATCGCGTCCACCTTAGTCGCGATGTTCGTGTGGGATTGGCGCCTTGCGCTGATTTCGACCGTCATCGTCCCGCTGATGGTGCTACCCCTTGGTCCGGTCGGACGCAAGATGTACGACGTGCGCAAGAAGACGCGCGAGAAACGCGACGAGATCGAATCGATCACGCAAGAGACGCTGTCGATCTCGGGCATCACCTTGATCAAGTCGTTCGCGCGCGAGAACTACGAGCGCAAACGGTTTTACGACACGGGCACGCGTCTGATGGGCCTGGAGATCGACCTCGCGATGGTCGGACGCTGGTTTCTCGCGCTGATAACGGCAATGGTGATCGTCGGGCCGGCGCTGGTATGGTTCGGCGGCGGATGGTACGCCATCGCCGGCACCCTGAAGGTCGGCGTCGTCGTCGCATTCGTGTCGTTTATCCAGGGGCGTTTGTACGGACCGGCCGCTGCGCTCGCGGGGATCCAAGTGCAGATCGTCAGCGCGTTTGCAGTGTTCGAACGTATCTTCGAGTATCTCGATCTGCCGTCCGAGCAGTACGATCCGCCCGGTGCGGTATCGCTACCGCAAGTCCACGGCGACGTTGCGTTCGAGGACGTGCATTTTTCGTACGACGACTCTCGCTCGATTCTTAACGGCGTTTCCTTCAACGTAAAGGCCGGGCAGATCGCCGCGTTCGTAGGGCCTTCGGGAGCGGGAAAAACCACGATTACGTCGTTGGTGCCGCGCTTCTATGACCCGACCGAAGGGCGCGTTCTGATCGATGGCTACGATGTGAAGACGCTCGGACTCGAATCGCTGCGACGCGACATCGGCATCGTCACGCAAGAGACGTATCTCTTCCACGACACGATCGCTTCGAATTTGCGTTACGCGAAACCCGAAGCGACGCAGGCAGAGCTGCAGGCCGCGTGCGCCGCAGCCAACATCGACGAATTCATTCGTTCGCTACCCGATGGGTACGAAACGATCGTCGGCGAGCGGGGTCACAAACTTTCGGGTGGCGAGCGACAGCGTTTGGCGATCGCCCGCGTGCTCTTGAAGGACCCGCGAATCCTAATTCTCGACGAAGCGACCAGCTCGCTCGATTCCGAACGCGAGGCGGCGATTCAGGTCGAGCTGGAAATCGCCATGCGCGGCCGCACGAGCTTAGTAATCGCCCACCGGCTTTCGACGGTGCTGTCGGCCGACACGATCTTCGTGGTCGATGGCGGGCGTATCGTAGAATCCGGGGGGCACGCGGAACTGCTGGCACGTGGTGGTCTCTATGCGCGGTTGTATCGCACGCAGTTCCGCGACCTCAGCTCGTCGGCGCTGGACCCGGTTTAGTACGCCCCGGCGGCGATTCCCATATTGACTTGATGGATGGCCTGACTGACGAGACTGATCGCCTGCTGGCGGTGTCCAGCCTTGTCGGCGGTTGCCGTCTGGAGTTGCGTTGCCGCCGACTCTAGATCGGTGAGGGCGTTGTGCATGTGTACTTGGGTAGCCGCGACGGCGGTGCCGCCAATGACGATGCCGAGAATCAGGGCCAGCGCGAACGCCAGAAGGCCCGAACGTGATTTGAGTTGCATGGTGTCTCCTCGTTGAAGTTGCGTTGTACGGACTTTACCACTTTTTTTGAATCGTATTACCAATGTTCCCGTTAACTCAGCGAGAGTTAATCCGCAGCGGCCGGAACGTCCATCACCGCCGGGGCGACCGGTACCAACAGTTCGGGCTCGCTGGCGTGCCGCACGTCGTCGATCGAAACGCCCGGAGCGAGTTCGCGCAATACCAGCCCTTCGGGCGTCACGTCGATCGTCGCCAAGTCGGTGATCAGCCGGTGCACCACCCTCCGTCCCGTCAAGGGCAGCGAACAGGTTCGAACGATTTTATGCGAGTTGCCCTTGGCGACGTGCTCCATCATGACGATCACGCGCTTGGCGCCGTGCACGAGGTCCATCGCGCCGCCCATCCCCTTGACCATCTTTCCGGGAATCATCCAATTCGCCAGGTCGCCATGCTCGGAAACTTGCATCGCACCCAGCACGGCGAGATCGATGTGTCCGCCGCGGATCATTCCGAACGATAGCGACGAGTCGAAGAACGACGCACCCGGCTGCACGGTCACCGTTTCTTTGCCGGCGTTGATGAGATCCGGGTTCTCCTCGCCTTCGTACGGATATGCTCCCATACCGAGAATGCCGTTCTCGCTTTGCAGCGTAACGGTGACGTCGGGAGCGACGAAGTTCGGCACGAGCGTGGGAAGTCCGATTCCAAGGTTCACGTACTGTCCGTCTCGGAGTTCGGCGGCGACGCGCGCGGCCAGCTGCGAGCGAGTTAGGGCCACGACTATACCTCCCCGCGCTTACGCGTGGTAACGCGTTCGATGCGCTTTCCTTGCGGCCCGACGCGTACGATACGCTGAACGAAAATACCCGGCAGGTGCACGTCTTGCGGATCGATCTGGCCGGGCTCGACCAATTCTTCCACTTCGGCGATCGTGATGCGGCCGGCCATCGCGCACAACGGGTTGAAGTTGCGCGTCGCCTGATTAAAAATCAAGTTGCCGGCGCGGTCGCCAACCGACGCGCGCACCAACGCAAAGTCACAAACGATGCCGGCCTCGAGCACGTATTCTCGCCCGTTAAAAACGCGCGTTTCCTTTTTGGGGGATGCGATCGCGACGCTGCCATCGGACGCATAGCGCCATGGGAGGCCACCGTCGGCAATCATCGTACCGTCCCCGGCCGGCGTATAAAAAGCCGGTATGCCGCAACCTCCGGCGCGCAAACGTTCGGCCAGCGTGCCCTGCGGGCACAACTCGACTTCGAGTTCGCCGCTCAGGTATTGCCGCTCGAACTCGCGGTTTTCACCGACGTACGAGCCGGTGGTGCGCACGATACGTTTGTGATCCAACAAAACGCCCAAACCCCAGCCGTCGACGCCGCAATTATTCGACACCGTCACCAGGTTGGTTGCGCCCTGTTCGAAGAGCGCCTCGATGAGATTGTGCGGGATACCGTTGAGCCCGAATCCACCTACCGCCAGCGTCGCGCCGTCGGGAATGTCGGCGACCGCATCGGCGCAGGAGGCGTACACTTTCTCCATGCCCGGCTTATGCGTGAGGAGCCGCCCGCGTCCTGCCAAGGCGCGGCGGCGTCCGTCGCGAAGCTCGGCCATGCTCGTATCGAGGAGAAACCCATGACGACGACCACCGTATCGACCGGCGCAAGCAACGACGAAGAACGCATGATCGTCGAGGCGGTGCGCGAGCTCGTACAAGAAAAAGTTGCGCCGCGAGCGGCCGAAATCGACGAAACCGGCGAATTTCCGTGGGACGTCAAACAACTTTTCGCCGAAAACGATTTGCTCGGCATTCCGATTCCGAGCGAGTACGGCGGCCTCGGCGGAACGTTTCTTACCTACGTGAAAGTCGTCGAAGAGATCGCAAAAGCGTGCGCCTCGAGTTCGCTTATCGTCGCCGTGCAAGAGCTCGGCATGCTTCCGATCATGATCGCCGGCGATGAGGAACAGAAGCGCCGTTTCCTCCCGCGCATCGCATCCGGCGAACATATCGCGGCCTACGCGCTGACCGAGGTGTCCAGCGGTTCCGACGCGCTCGGGTCGATGCGCACGCGCGCCGAACGCCGCGGTGACAAATACATTTTAGATGGTCAGAAAATCTGGATCACCAACGGAAGCGTGGCCGACGTCGTGTGCGTATTTGCCGTCACCGATCCCCAGGCCGGTTCGCGCGGCGTTAGCGCGTTCGTCGTCGAGAAAGACGCGCCCGGTTTCTCGGTTGGAAAGAAAGAAAAGAAAATGGGGATT
>JBDTKL010000319.1:0-5516 GCA_039935355.1 Candidatus Tumulicola sp. | reverse complement strand
GAAAGGCGTAACGATCGTTGCGTGGGTCGGCGTGCAAGCTAATACGCCGCCGCCGGGCGTCGCCAACGCGTTATTCAGGGGCATAGCCAAAATCATGACGCCGAATAACGTCCCGTTCGTTATGGGCAACGGCGGCAACGGACGATCGGGTTTATAGCACCGCAACGTACCAATTCATTTCGAACCGGCGCTAAATCCATGTCGGACTCTACCGCGTTGTAATGAGCAAGCGCACCCCGTAGAGCCCCGCCTTCGCCGGCGGAGAAGGATAGTAGTTGCTCGAACCACTACTACCGGTTATGGATCGCCCGGAACAGGCACTGGTTGGACTAGGCTTTTCAGCGTACGAGGCACGGGCTTACGTCGCGCTGCTGGGTGCGGGTACGGCAAACGGCTACGAGATCGCCAAGCGCTCGGGGGTGCCGCGTGGCAATATCTACGACGTGCTCGATCGTCTGATCGAGCGCAAGTCGGTAACGCGGCGGCCCGGCCCGGGCCGCGGACTTTTCGTGGCCGTTTCGCCCGGCCACTTGGGCGACGTTTTGAAAGCCGACCTGAGCGCGTCGATATCGCATGCGACAAGACTTCTTGCCACGATCGCCGAGCCCGCCGTTGCAGAGCCCATTTGGGAAATCGACGGCTATAACCAACTGCTGGCGGCGACGCGAGACGCGGTGTCGTCGGCGCAATCGAGCATCGCCATCGCGCTCTATCCCAACGAAGCCGCAGCGGTAGGCGAACAAGCCGAGTTCGCGCTTCGACGCGGGACGACCGTGGTGAGCGTTTGCATGGCGTCGTGTCAACGGCCGTGCGGCGGGTGCATGGGCACCATCTACCGGCGAAACGCGGCCGCCGCCGGCGACGACACACAACGATCGCTGATCGTTCTCAGGGACGATCGATACGCGATTGCCGCCGCCCGTATCCAGGGAGACCACGTGTCCGCAGTTCGTACGGCACAGCCGGCGATCGTCGACCTCGCACGCCACTTCATTTCCGCAAGCATCCTAACTTCAAAGGAGATACATTCACGATGAAACTCATCAAATTAACTCCGTTCATCGCCGCGATCGCACTTCTCAGCTCGGCACCGGCCGGCGCTGCTGGTACGTGGTTACCGAACGTGACCGATGCCCCGTCGCGCTTCTCCGGACCCGGAGTGTACACCGGACCGCCGGCGCTGCCCGTAACGCTGTCGATGATTATCGCCGGCGGAGGTCCGTCGAACTTTCAAACCGTCACATTGATCAAAGTCTTGGCAGGCGATAAAACCAAAGCCGAAGTTGCCTCTCTCACCAAAAAGTTTGGGGCCGACAAAGTAACGAACTTCGTGACGATCTTTCCATTCGTCGTCAGCGACGCGTTGAAAATCGTGAAAGCCAAAGGCATCGCGCTCCCGACGACGCCGAATCCCAGCCCGACGAATGGCAAAGCGATCGCCGGCGCGTTATGGGCGGCAGGCCAGACGGGCCACGGCTTCAGCGTGGAAGTAATGCTGGATCGCGCCGTCTCGCACGGCATTCACGATCAAGTGATGACCGACATCGACGCCAAGTACGGAATCGCGCAAGACGCCGACTATCACGCCGTGCTCAATCAAGCAATGCACGACTTAGCCACCGTCTACAACTTCGACGCCGAGGGCCACTCAAAGAGCAGCATGTAATGCTGGGTTACCGGCCCGGCCAATACGCGGGGCCGGTCGGCTGCTCGACGACAACGATCGAACGTGGCGTGATGCGCGGGTAGGTCAGCTTTATCCAATCGTTATCGTTGATCGCTGCAACGTAGAAGCGCGAGTTTTGCCGGTTGAACGCCATGCCCATCACGATATCGAGCAGTCCGGCTTCTTGAATCTTGCGCGACGGCCGCTTCGCACCGGTCGGAAATACGCCGATGTATTTGGGTGGACCGTGTGTGAGATTCTCATACGCGAGCAGCAGATCGCCGGATTTATCGAACGTCAAACCGTAGGCCGGGAACGAACCGGGCTTGAGATCTAAGTCGAGATCGCTACCCTGGGTGGAACCCGGCGCGTACCGGAAGATTCGTATCGAGTAGTCGTTCAACGAAAACCACGAAACGTATAAGCTGTTCGAAGCATCCAACGCGGTGGCCAAGGCGTCGTACCCGGGCAGCGAGAGCGTTGCGCTCGGTGCGCTCGTGCCGCTTGGATATTCGGTGACCGATCCGGACCCGGCACTCGGATACGGGCCTTCGTTGGCGACGTAGACTGTGCCATCGGATCCGACGGAGACACCTTGCGGGGCCGCGACGCGTAACGTTCTGCTGGGCGACGTCGTTCCAGGGGCGTACGCGAACGCCCGACTTGTTGCGCTAGGAAACATTCGTTCTCGAAGGGCCGTATTGGTGGGATGACTGCAAAACTGCCGCAACCGTTGGCGCGCCTCGGTGCGCTCATTTTGGCCTTCGTCGTGTGTAGCGCACAGATGCCGAAGGCGCCGGCGTCGAGTCCGCCGCGCGCGAGCGTCATGATCGTCGGCGTAGCGGACCTCGTCGCAAAGAACGACGTGCATAACTCGACATTTACCGACAGCCCGCTCTCGGCAGGGCGCCAAGCCCAGGTCCGCGAGGTCGTGGACCGGCTCGCAAGGTTCAAACCGACCAAGGTGCTGATCGAAGAAACCTATGGCGATCCGGTTTGGAACCAGCGTTATTTGCAGTACCGTGCCGGAACGTACACGCTCGGCGCAAACGAAGTGTATCAATTCGGATTCCGGCTGGCGGCGGCGTGCGCGAATCCGGCGATCTACCCAATCGACACATTCGGCCCGACGCTCATAGACGATAAGAGCGCTGACGGAAAGCGAATCGACGCATATCTCGAGGCGAACTTCAAGAACGTGCCGAGCGCGCCGTTCGATGCCCTGTTGTCGCGCCAGGCGGATCTGGAAGAGCACGGCACCTACCTCGACTTGCTGCATTATCTGAATAGCGATGAAGCGATTAACGCGAACGCATCGTGGTATGCGGTAATGGCGGGCAATGGGAGATCGTCAGCCGACGCCGGCGCCGCATACACCGCCCAGTGGTATACGCGCAACACGTATATCTACTCGAACATCTTGAGCGTTATCTCGCCGGGCGATCGGGTGGCCGTTATTATGGGCCAGGGACACAAGTTTCTGCTGCGCCAGTTCGTGGAACTCAACCCGGATGTAACGTACGTCGACGCGGATGACTACCTGCGCTAGGCGTTCAGGTCCAGAACTGCTCGCCAATCCAAGTCGCTTCGAGTTCGCTAACACGATCGTCGGTAAGCCGGGTTTCGCACGAACCGCCGGCCAGCGTGCACCACGCTTCTCGATATCCCGCCCACGCGCGCTGCGACGACGCCAGCAATGCGCGTTGTGGCGCGTTCAGCCGCTCGTCGTATAGGCGCACCATCCGACCCAGGCCGACGGCTGCGACCTGCGACAGCGGCCGCTCGGGGATGCGCGTCGCGCTCTTGGTAAATGTTGAGAGCTCGGCTACGCGCGCACGATTGGCGCACTCGTTGCACTCGATGAAGAGCTGCGGAGCGATCGATCCGCCGCTATACAGCTGGTATTGAAACGAGCATGTCTTGTCGCGTGCAGTCAGCCAAGCGGCCTGAGAGTCTTTGAGCTGGACGGTTCCGTGCTGCGATGCTTTCACGTGGGCGAGAGCCGCCGCATATGTCATCTTCAATTCGGCCGACGCTGCGGCATTTCGTTTCGACCAGCATACCTGCATATCGATCGTCGTGCCGTTGCTACACGGATTCGCAGCGACGGTCGCTAGAAATAACGCTACAAGTGTGAGCGGTCGACTCACACCTTAGCAATCACTTCGTGGCGGACGATGACGATCGACGAACACTCTTCGTCTGCCCAGACTGCGCGGCCGTCGGTCGCACCCGTTAGCAATTCGAACGCACGCACGATGTCGGCACGCATGCAGCCTTGCACGCTGCCCTCGTCTTCGAGCGCCTGTTCGACCATGCCATGAGCGTAATCGAGCGTGAGCCGAGGGGGATCGCCGTCCTCTTTCATGATCGCGGCGGTCACTTGAGACTTCCATCCACCCTGCGCGATGAGATGCGCGATGGTCGATATCCGCTTGGCCGCCCCGTGGCGACGCTGCCACATCAGGTCGCCGATGCGATCGCTACAGTAGCCGGGCGCCAACAACGATTCTATTTCGAGGGCGGTCGCATCGAGTTCAAGCAACGTCTTCAGATCGGCGACAGCGAACGCGGCGACCCGATGATTCTGCAACTCGTCCAGCAGTTCGAGCTCTGATGAAAACTCCGGACCGGCTAACACGCTGTATTGCGCGTGAAGTTCGTCGCGGAACTTCGCTGCTTCTTCAGGCGCTTGCGTCTGATTGACCGGGTGTTTCGACGTCTTACATTCGATCGTGACACGGTAACCGAGCCGGCCGAGGATCGCGTCGGCGATACCGTCGGTTTGCCCGGTTCCTCCGCGATGTTCCGTTAGGAACCCTAGGTGCGCGAACGCGTCGCAGACGGCCAATTCGAACGCCAGCGGATCGTCGCCCGATGCGGTTTGTTCGAGCCGGTCCATCAGCGCACGCACCTCGGCTTCATCGCGTGGCGCCGGTTCGATATCCGGCCAGTCGTCCGGCGGCTCGTTGATGCGGAATCGCCGCTGTTCGTCTTGCAGAAACGGCGCCCGCCGATTATGCGCGATTTGGCGTGCGATGTATTCGGTGAGCGCCGTGTAGACATATTTGCGCTTGGTGTCTGCCGTTAACAGTCCGAGTATCAACGCCTCGTGTCGAATCTCGTCGGCCGTTCGCGCTTTCCCATCGGAAAGAATTTTGATCGCCACCTGGATTACATGGCCGTGCGGAGCGGGCGTGTTGCTCATCGTGATGGGGGAGCGGTCGAGCCGCTGCCCTGGCATCTGCGCGACCTGCGTCGCGAACAGATCGCCGACGTTGTGCAGCCGGGCCGGTAGATCGCGATCGGTAAACGCGCCGGCCGTCGCCAGCGAATCGAGTTCGTTCCAGCGCACCGGCGTGCAGACGGTCAAATCGGGCGGGCGCAAACTATACGGTGCGGCGCTGTAACGCCGCGCGGCGTTGCTGGAGACGTGGACGTGCACGCGGCCGTCGGCGTGCGTATTGGCTTCGCCCGAAATGAGCTCCGGATGGCGCGCGATAGCTTCGCCGCACAGCTCGTGCAATCGCTCGCGTAACGGCGCAGCATGGGGAGCATCCGCGAGCGGAATCCACAACGCGATGCCGTTACCACCGTCGATCAGCGGCACGCACGCCCAGCCGGCTTTTTCGAGCAACACGTCGCGCACGACGGCGGCCGCGCGTTTGACCCGATCGAACCCCGTCCCGGCGCCTTCGAGCAGCACCCGGCCGAAGCGCAAGCGGTCGTCGTCTTCGGGTAACGGCGCCCAGGTAAAGAACGACATCGCGTATTTAGCGTGGATGAGCCACAGCAATTTCGCGTGCGTTAGCGGCACCTGCGTGACGTGATAGACCGCCGGCTTATCTAG
>JBDTKL010000318.1:0-4348 GCA_039935355.1 Candidatus Tumulicola sp. | reverse complement strand
CGCGGCCGGCGGCGAAATCATCATCAGTCAATCGACGTACGAAGCCTGCGGAGCGCCGGCCAACGTCGAAGCGCTCGACCCCGTTTCGATTCGGGGAAAGAGCCAACCGGTTACGATCTACCGCGTTCTCAATACCGGCCTGCAATGAATCAATGGGTGCTCTTCGTCGTGGCCGCTTGCGCGGGCGCGCTTGGTGCTATGGTGGGCTTGGGCGGCGGCTTCATCCTCGTTCCAATTTTACGCTTGGCGTTTGGATTCGCGCCGGCCGAGGCGGCCGGAACGTCGTTGTTGCTAATCGTGGCCAGCAGCGCGAGTTCGACCGTCACCTACTTGACGCAAAAACGAGTACACGTCCGAATCGGGCTCTTGATCGCGGCCGGCGGCCTGCCCGGCAGCATCGCGGGCGGCTATGCATCGCAGCGTATCTCCGCTCCGGTGTTCGACATCGTGCTGGCCGTCTTACTCATCGCGGTCGCGATCGATTTGAGTTGGAACGCAAGCAAACGCATACGCGGCGGGCCGGAACACGAACACGTGCGCGCGCTCAAGGGCATGTCGTATCGCGCCGCGCTGCTGCTGGGTGTTGTGGTCGGCGTGTTTTCGAGTCTCTTCGGCGTGGGCGGCGGCGTCGTGATGGTTCCGGCGCTGCTGTATTTTTCCGAACTGCCGATCCACGCAATAAGCGCGACGTCGCAATTTGGAATCCTGCTTACCTCACCGGTCGGCTTAGGATTTCATGCCTTCGCGCACGACATCGACCTGCACGATGTCGTCCCGTTGTTCGCCGGAGGTCTCGTCGGCGGACCGGTCGGCGCTCGCCTGTCGCGCAAGCTCAAGTCGCCGCAACTGGTGTTCGTAGTCTCGTGCGCGCTGGTCATCGTCGCCGGATCGTTGATATGGCGGCACCTGCCGTAACGAAAGCGGCGCCGCGTTGAAACGCGCGCGAGCGGCCGGGATCTTTGCTTCGGCGGCATTTCGCCAATACTTTATCGGGCAATCGCTCAGCTTGCTCGGCGACGGATTGCGCTTGTTGGCCGTGCCACTGTTGGCGTATCACCTCACGCATTCGGCCCTATCGACCGGCGCCGCCATCATCTGTGAGGTCGTGCCGTTTTCGATCTTTTCGCTGGTCGGCGGTTCGTTGGCCGATCGTATCGACCGACGGAGACTGATGATCGGGTGCGATGCCATTCGCTTCGCGGTCATGGCGTTTTTCGCGATCGCGTATTGGTATCACGTGTTGTCGCTCGGCATGATCTACGCCGGCTTGGTAGTCATCTCGATTTGTGCGGCCGCCTTCATGGGTGGCCAATCGTCGAGCATTCCATACTTATTGGGCCGCGAACGCTCCACCCAAGCGGTCGCCACGTTAATGACCGTAGAAAACATTTCGTACTTAGTAACGCCGGCTATCGGCGGCGCAATCTTCGCGTGGATCGGTCCGCTCCCCGCGCTGACGCTCAACGCCGCGACCTATCTCGCCTCGCAAATTTCTCTTTCGCGCATTTCGTCGCTGGGTCCGGACGAACCGCAAGGCGTTCCGACCCTCTCGCATCTCGCGCACGACATCAAGCTCGGGTTTTCGTATCTGTGGAGCGACACGGGAATGCGCGCGCAAGCGATCTGCGGCTTCTTCTTCAACATTTTCGGGTTTGGCTGCTACGCGATCTTGATTCCATTCTTAAAGCAGACGTTTGGAGCGGGCGACCAAGTCGTCGGTGCCTTTTGGGCGATGTCGGCTGCGGGAGCGACGGTTGGCGCATGGTTCGCATCGAAGTATGCCGGGCGTTGGCCCTTCGGACGCGCGTTGACGATCGCATACCTGCTCGACGCTGCTTGTTTCTTTCCGGTCGTGCTGGTGCGCAACGTTTGGGTCGTCGCAGTCTGTTGGACGATTTCGAATGCGTTCGCGAACTTCGAGATCGCACAAATTATCGGCTTTCGCATGCGGGTAACGCCGGAGGACCTCATCGGACGCGTCATGGGCGCGGTGCGGCTGTTCGTACTATCCGGATTGGCGCCGGGCATCATCGTATTCGGTTGGATCGCCGACCATCGCAGCCCACTCGACGCCATGTGGGTGGCGTGTCTCGGATACGTCGCCATCGCGCTTTCCGCGGTCGCGATGCCGGCCGTGCGAAACGAACGCCGATGAAACGCATCGCCGGCGCGCTCGCGATGACGCTCGCGATCGGTGCGTCGCCGGTTTGGTCGCGCCCGGCCGTTACCGGTTTTCCATTGCCGCGGCATTCGACGATCGCAACGTTTGGCTCCAAAACGTTGATGGCGGTCGCGCCCGACGGTTCGATCGCCGCGACGTTGACGATCGACGGCTATTTGCGGCGACCGATTCTTTGGCACGAGGGCAAGCGGCGCGTCTTCGCGATCGACGCGACGATCGACGGATTCGATACATCCGGAGCACTGTTGATCGATGCTTCGCGTCCGTTGCGCCTGGAGCGCGGCCGTTTGATGACGATCGACCTCGGTGCGTGCGAGAACTTTCCGCAGTCGTCGATCGGTCCGTCTGCAGCCGGCACGCTGGCCGATGGAACGCTCATCGCGACGATGCGGTCGCCGGCCATCGTTAATCTCGACGATATCAGCGGTCAGACCGCACCCGTCGTTTTGCATTTGCGCGACCGCCGGTGCTTGAATCTCGGCAACGGTATCGCCACAGCGACGGCCGGCATGTATGCCGCCGGTTACGCCGCCTACATCGCTAACGTGCCGGCGCCGTCGAATGTGGCGTCCGGCCGCGAGCGCTTCGTCGCGATGCGCTGGAACGATCGCGCGCGTCAGTCACTCGGCACGGGAGCCGCGTTCGCCATCAACGCCAACGGCGAAGCGGCCGGCGCCGACGTTCCGCCCGAACACGGCGGCACGTTCGGAGCGGTGCCGCATGCGCGCTATTGGAGCGCGGCGGCAGCTGCAACGGATATCGCGCCACAACGTTCGGCGAGTGCGGCATACGCGATCGACGCTCACGGCCGCGTAACGGGGGTGTTGATGGATGCACGAGGCCGTCATCGCGCGTTTCTATGGCAGAGCGGACGGCTGCGCTTGCTCGACGATGCCGTCGCGGCACCGGGCTGGCGCTTCGAATGCGGCTATGCGTTTGCTCCGAGCGGAGCGGTGGTTGGAATTGGGACGTACGACGGTCGCCCGGAGGCCTTCGAAGTCGAAGGCCTCTAGACAGATCGGGTTACTTCGGCTTGGTCATCTCACGCGGAACGACGATCGCGTCGTACTGCTTCTCGTCGACGTGACCGAGCGATAGCGCCGCTTCCTTGAGCGTCGTGCCGTGGTGATGGGCGTGTTTGGCGATCGCTGCCGCGTTATCGTATCCGATGTGCGGCGAAAGCGCGGTAACGACCATCAGCGATTGATCCAGATACTTGTTAATCTGCTCTTCGTTGGCTTCCAGCCCGTCGACCGCATGTTCGCGGAACATCGTGCACGCATCGCGCAGCAACGAGGTCGAGTGCAGGAAGTTGTAGATCATGACCGGGTTGAACACGTTGAGTTCGAAGTTGCCCTGCGACGCGCCGAACGAGATTGCGGTGTCGTTGCCGTAGACCTGGACGCACACCATCGTCATCGCTTCGGACTGGGTCGGATTGACTTTGCCCGGCATGATCGAGCTGCCCGGCTCGTTCTCCGGCAGAACCAACTCGCCGATACCGGCGCGCGGGCCGGAGGCAAGCCAGCGAATGTCGTTGGCGATCTTCATCAGCGCGGCGGCCAGCGTCTTGAGCGCCCCGGACGCGAACACGAAGTCGTCGTGCGACGCGAGCGCCGCAAACTTATTCGGGTGCGAGCGGAATGGCAGGCCGGTTAGATCCGCTAACGTCTTAGCCGTGCGCTCGCCGAACTCGGGGTGCGCGTTGAGGCCGGTGCCGACGGCGGTACCGCCGATGGCGAGATCGTAGAGCTGCTCGAGCGCAAGCTTACAGGCGTGCATCGCGCGGTCGAGCTGGTTGACATACCCCGAGAACTCTTGCTCGAGCGTCAACGGCGTCGCATCTTGTAAGTGCGTTCTTCCGACCTTGACGATATGCGACCAACTCTTGGCTTTTTTATCGAGCGCATCGCGTAACTGCTTCACGGCCGGCAGCATGCCGGTCATCGCTTCGGCGGCGGCCACGTGCATGGCGGTCGGGAATGTATCGTTGGAGGACTGCGACATGTTCACGTGGTCGTTCGGATGAATCGGTTTCTTCGATCCCATTTCGCCGCCGGCCAACTCGATGGCGCGGTTCGAAATGACTTCGTTCACGTTCATGTTTGTTTGCGTGCCCGAACCTGTTTGCCACACGCGTAGCGGGAAATGCCGGTCGAGTTTGCC
>JBDTKL010000317.1:0-9645 GCA_039935355.1 Candidatus Tumulicola sp. | reverse complement strand
TTCACTTATATGCCGGCGAGGTACGTACTGCGGCAAAGCGCGCGGCTACCCACGGCGCGACGTCGTCGATCGACTGCAACAGCACCGATCCGTGATCGGCGCCCGGATAATTCAAGGTCGAGACGCTCGTGCCGCGCGCGCGATAGAGGTTCTGCACCTCCATGGTGCTCGCCGCAGAAATTTGGTTGTCGTCGCCACCTTGCACCAGCAAGGCCGGCACGGATATGCGCAAGTTAGCCGCATCGTTGGCGACCAGATCTTCGTGCAGCGCGGCGAAGTCGCTATCGGCGGAAAAGCGTGCGGCCGCGCGCGGGACGATCGCGTTCCACTCGGCGTCGTGTGCGAGCTCGGAAAAACAACGGCTCTCGAGTTGCGGCAGCAGACGGGCGGCTTGCGGTTCGAACATCCGGCTGGGAACGATGCGCGAATCGATCGTCGCAAACCCGTCGACCATCAACGCCAGCACCATGAATCCATAGTTTGGATTCTCGTTGAATTGCTCGCCGGTTTGTACGTCTTGCGGAAACGCGAACGGCGCGTACGAAACGACGCCCACCAGCCGCTGCGCGGGCACCAAGCGCTGACCGAGTGCGGCCGCCGCGAGCGCCATCGCGCCGCCTTCGGAGTGGCCCATCGCAATCCAGTCGGCCCCGATCTGTGGTTCGAGATTCCGCGCCGCCAGCACCATGTCGGCGACGTCGCGCGCCAACGACGGCGCTACCATGTACGGATGCACGCCCGGCGTGCCGTTGCCGCGATAGTCGGTTTGCGCGACCGCGTAGCCTCGTAATACGAATGCATCGAGCATGCGCTGTTCGACGTTCGGCCGATCGGTTCGCGACGGCGCGCACTGCGGGCCGTTTCCGGTGGTTCCGTGCGCCCAACTGATAAGTGGCCAACCACCAACCGGCGGCAAGCCGTGCGGTATTGCGACCGTGCCTGACACTGCGAGCATGCTGCCGTCGGGCGCCGACACCTCGTACAGCACGCGCTCGTTGCGAGCGGCGGACGGCAATGCCGATCCACCGGAAAACGCCTCGGACCGTATTACCGTTCCCGGGCCGCCGGGCGGCAGCTGCGCCGGCGGCGTGTAAAATGCCGTCAGCGATACGGACGCCGCGAGAACCGCACCTAACAACACGATCGTCGTTCCCTCACAGCGTCAAAACGTGCCTCGATGGGCCGGCGTGACGACGCGCGTCTCGTTGCCGGGGTTGATAATAGGCCTCAACCTCGAGCAGGCTCGGCTGGCGGCACTTTGAGAACACCATACCCATGAGCCCGTTGTCGCGACGCCACTTCCTTTCGACCGCAGCCGCCGCTGCGGTGGCATCCCGGGTCGACTGGGTGCGTCCGGCGCTCGCGCGGGCCGCTGCCTCGAAGCTCACCGATATCGACCATGTCGTTATCCTGATGCAAGAAAACCGTTCGTTCGATCATTATTTTGGCACGATGTCCGGCGTTCGCGGTTACGACGACGCCGCGGCCAGGATGCTCCCGACGGGGCGCCCCGTTTTCTACCAACCGGATGCGCTTAACACCGACGGCTACGTGTTGCCGTTTCACCTCGATACGAAGACCACAAGCGCGCAGCGCTTGCACGATCTCAGTCATGCATGGACGACGTTGCACCATTCTTGGAACGATGGGAAGTTCGACGGATGGGTCAGTTCGCACCGTGCGAGCAACGGGAAGAGTGGACCCTTGACGATGGGCTACTATCGGCGTCAAGACATTCCGTTCTACTATGCGCTGGCCGATGCGTTCACGGTTTGTGACGGTTATCACGCATCGGTGATGGGGCCGACCGATCCAAACCGTTACTATTGGATGACCGCATCGATCGATGCGAACGGCGAACACGGCGGCCCCGTCACGAACAACCGTGACAAACGGTACACGTGGGAGACGTACGCGCAACGGCTCGAGAACGCCGGTATCAGTTGGCGCATCTATCGCCCCGAAAGTACGTTGGAGTTTCCTGTAGGACTCGACGTCATCATGAACTTTCCGGCGTTCGCGGATGCAACGCCGACCTCGCCGTATTACGAAAACGCCGTCAAACTGCGCGGCGTGGACGCCCTCCTCTCTGATATTCGAACTGCCAACTTGCCGCAAGTGACGTGGATCGTGCCGCCCTACGAGCTGTGCGAACATCCCGACATGCTGCCGGCTGCCGGCGAGAACTACGTCCGTCAAATTTTAGAAGCGTTTTGGTCGAATCCCCGGTTGTGGTCGCGCACCGCGTTCGTCGTGGTGTACGACGAGAATGACGGCCTATTCGATCACATCGTCCCGCCGACTCCGCCACCTGGAACGGCGGGCGAATACGTGCACGGCGCGCCGATCGGGCTCGGTTTTCGCGTCCCCTGTCTGGTGATCTCGCCGTTTTCGCGCGGCGGGTTCGCGTATGGCGGAACGCTCGATCACACATCGTGCCTCCGTCTCATCGAAGCACGCTTTGGTGTCGAAGTTCCCAACCTCAGCCGCTGGCGCCGCGAAACGACCGGCGACCTCACGAAGGCCTTCGGATTTGGGACGCCTTCGGACGTCTCGGTTCCCAATCTCCCGCCGACAGCCGCGGCATTGGCCACCGTCGAGCGGCAAGTCGCGCTGTTGCCTCGCCCGGCCGTTCCGAACGTGCAGACGATGCCCCGCCAGGAAAGGGGGGCATTCGTCCGTCGCCGTCGCGCCTAATCCCAGGACAATCGTCGTGGCCGCGCGCAACGCACCACGATGGAAAGCGATCTGCCCACGCAGTTTCCCGATACTCCCGACGAGATCGACGAGAACGGTGACGACCGCATCCACTAACATTTTCGCCGCGTGTCCGTTTCGCTCGTACTCGAACGTCTCTTAGGTATCTCAACCAACAACGGAGGCCCCACACATGAGCGAATATCTGTTCTTATATCGCGGCGGTAAACAACCCGAGGATCCGGCCGAAGGTCAGAAGGTGATGCAAGCTTGGGTCGCCTGGATGAAGTCGTTGACGGACGCCGGCAAGCTCAAAGATCCCGGACAGCCGCTCGAGCCGCAAGGCAAAGTCGTTCGGAACGGTACCGGTACCGTCACCGACGGACCGTACGCCGAAGCCAAGGATCTGGTCGGCGGCTTCACGCTGGTCGACGCACAAAACCTCGACGAGGCGTGCAAATTGGCATCCGGCTGTCCGATCTTCAATGCCGGCGGCACGATCGAAGTTCGTCCGATTCTCAACATGGGCATGTGACGTGAACTCCGGCGACCTGACGTACCGCAACGAAGCGGGACGCATGGTCGCCGCTCTCACGCGCGTGTTCGGAATACACAATCTCGAGTTGGCAGAAGACGTCGTGCAAGACGCCTTCTGTCGCGCGCTCGAAACGTGGAAGTATCGCGGGGTCCCGAACGATCCCGCGGCCTGGCTGATGCGCGTCGCGCGCAACCGCGCGCTCGACGTGGTACGCCGCGAACGCACCGCACGAACGTTTGCGCCCGATCTCGGCCGTTTGCTCGCGACCGAGTGGACGGTTGCTGGCGTGGTCGCCGAACTCTTCGACGAAACCGCGATCGCCGACGATCAACTGCGCATGATGTTCTCGTGCTGCCATCCGAAACTACCGCAATCGACGCAGGCGATGCTCGTCTTGCAATTGCTCTGCGGGTTCGGAGCGCGCGAGATTGCAGCCGGCTTCGTCACCGAACGTTCCGCAGTCGAACGACGGCTGTCCCGTGCGAAGCGAACCCTCATGAACGGCGGCCCCCTATTCGATATTGCCGATCGCAACGATTTCGAGCGGCGGCTTCCCGCCGTGCTCGATGCAATCTACTTGTTGTTCAACGAGGGTTATCACGGATCGTCGCAACACGCCGTTCGCAGTGAATTGTGTGCCGAGGCGCTGCGGCTAGCGCGCCTCATCGCCCAACATCCGATAGGAGGTTCGCCCACGACGCATGCCCTTTGCGCCTCGATGTGTTTGCATGCAGCGCGATTACCCGAACGACTCGACGACGGCGGCAACTTGCGTTCGCTCCGCGATCACGACCGTTCGCGCTGGAACTCCGGCCTCATCAACGAAGGTCGCGCGTGGCTGGAACGCTCGGCGAGCGGCGACGGCATTACTCGCTATCATCTCGAGGCCGCAATCGCCTGGCAGCACGCGGCATCTGCGCGTTTTGACGACACCGACTGGAGCGCTATCGCCGGTTTGTACGATGCGCTGCTACACATCGTGCCGTCACCGGTCGTGGCCCTCAATCGCGCGATCGCGATCGGCCAACGGGACGGTCCCGTCGCCGGTTTAACAGCCGTCTCTTCGCTGGAGGGCGACGCTCGGCTCGAATGCTACCCCTTCTTTCACGCCGCTCTCGGTGAGTTTCTCTTCGATGAAGGGCGTTCGGCCGAGGCACTCGCGCGATTCGAGCGCGCATTATCGCTCGCTAGAAATGTTGACGAGGAAAACTATCTGCGAAGGCGTCGCAACGCTTTGGCTTCGTTACCGGTTAGCGCGCCGTGAACACGTCCGCCCCGAAAGGCGCGATCTCCGGTTGCCCGGCATAGCCCAGCGGCGATAATCCAAAGATCGTCTCGATCGTTCGTAGCAGCGAGTAGTGGTTGTACGGCACCGACGACACCGTGCCGGGCTTGATGAACGGTGAAAGCGCGACCGCGCCGATATAACCGCCGCCCGGCCCCAGGATGCCGGCGTGCTCCACGTTCGGTGCACGTTCGTTACAGCACGCACTGGAGTCGCCGCTGGCGCCTCGGGTAGTGGGTTCGTCGGGGTCGGTACGTGAGACGATTTCGCTTTCATCGAACGTGATCACGAGCAGGCCGTCCTTTTTAAAGGCGGCAGATGCTTGAATCAGCGGAACCCAATGCCGCAAAAAGAGATCGGCCGAAATTAGTCCGCCGGGTTTTCCGTCAGCGCACGGCGCGTCGTGTCCGTCGTTGCACAGGTTGGGAACGATGTACGTTAGGTTCGGCGTCGTATCGACCGATTGCAGATCGGCGCCGAGATGAGCGAGCGCTACGACTTTCGCGTCGCATGCCGCCGCATCGTCGACGATCGAATGAAAATAGACGAACGGGTCGTGGCGCGATGCGTACGCGTCTCCGTTTGGAACGCGATCGTTCGGCGCCTCGGCACGCTGCGTGCGATCGGGCTGCCCGAGCTCTGGACGCCCGCAGGTGGCGGACTCACGGTGCGGATCGTTACCCATGTCTTCCATGTAGCCTTTCCAGGTGAAGTGCGCGTCGTCCAACTGATTTGCGACGGTTTTCACGCTGGGTGGAAACACGCAACCCGATCCGAGTATTTGCCCGTACTCGCCGATCTGGTTGCCGGTGAAGTCCGAGTACGTTTGGCAATCGTATTGCGTATCGTGGTTCGGTGCCTGACCGCTAATCATCGAAAGATAATTGTCGTTGCTCAAATGCCCGGTACCAAAATACTGCAAGAGAATCGCGCCTTGTTTCGGCAACGCCAACGACAAATACGGTGAGGGTGAGTTCTGACCGAACGTCGTCGCAACGCCTTCATTTTCCAAAACGATGACGAACACGTGTCGGACCGCTGGAAGTGGAGCGGCCGACAACGGCGCCGGCGCGATCATGCATGCGGCAAGCGACGCCGCGGCGATATGCGCTAACTTCATGGGCTCGCCTTCGGCGCTCGCGCCTGACGCTACCTTGCTGGAAGCTTCCGCTAAGGCGGAGCGGTCGTGCCCTTGACCAAGAGACGACCGCCGCAACCCCACCGGACCAACCTTCCGGCTACACCACCGGAACCGCTGACGCCGGACCGACCCGCGCGATGAAGGGAGACCATTACGCAGGCCGATGTCTGGGAGATCTAGACCATAAAAGATGACCTAGGTCATCTTTTATTTACCCCGGCGAGATTAGGGCTTGCTGACGATTTTCCTTGCGCACTTGGGGCAAGGAAATCGTCCACTTCTCCGCTGGCTTGCGTACTCTCGACGGTCGCGCGTCCCCCACGTAATCGTCACGGCCGACCGCATTGCACGCGATCGAACGGAACGTCGTATGCTTAGCAACGCCGACCACCGTATGAGAAGCGCGGCTACAGGAAACGGTTTGCCCTCGTCGTAGCCGCACGCCAACGTAGGAGATTCACGATGCGTAATTTTCGTTTTTCCATTTGGCTGTCGCTGGCGGCGCTAGCCATCCCGCTTTCCGCCGGCGCACAGGTTGAAACGACGCCGATTCCCGCGGCGGTAAAGCCGAATTTCTCGCCGATGAACTTTTTGGTTGGAACGTGGCGCTGCAGCACGAAAAGCTCGCGACGTCCATTAGCGTACATAACGACGTCGACCTACTCACGCGACCCTTCCGGCTATTGGTTGGAAGAGACGACGACCGTCAAGCCGCCGGCGTGGGAACCCACGGCGCTTCGCACCTACGACAAGATTACGTACGATGCCGACAGCAAGCGTTGGGTCGACGTTAGTTACGGCGATCAGGGCGCGTACGGATTTACGACCTCGCCGGGCTGGAACGGAAGTTCGATCGTGTGGCACGACGCCGCGTTCGTACCCGGGGCGTCGATCAGTTCGAGCAGCGACACGACAATGACCAAAGAGTCGCCGGCCAAGTTCACCACGTCGTCGTCGTTCGTCGAAACCGGCAGCGGGCGCACCATCACCGTAAACGGTATCTGCACGAAGCGGTGACGCGGTGACGGAACGCTCGCCGCTCGATCGGCGAACGTTTCTGGGCGTGGCCGCTGGCGGACTGCTCGCCGCGCCGCTGTTGCCGAGTGCTGCATCGGCCTTCGAGTGCGACGCCGGGGTGCGTCTGTTACACGTACCACTCGAGGTCGTTCCACAACCAGAAGCCATCGCGTTTCGTGTCGCATATCCCGGTAAGGCCCCGATCGAACTTCGCGGACATTTCTGGTATAACGCGCCCGCCCGCCACGCCGGCCGGCGCCTGCCGGCGATCGTCGAACTCAATCCGTATCGGCGTCGCGACGGCATGTTGTACGTCGATAGCATGATGTATCCGTGGTTCGCATTCAAGGAATATTTGTGTTTCCGAATCGACTTACAGGGGTCGGGCGATTCGGACGGCTTGTTGTACGACGAATATTCCGACGAAGAGCTCGCCTACTGCGTGCAAGTAATCGAGCAGATCGCACGCCTTCCGCTATGCGACGGCAACGTCGCGATGATGGGCAAATCGTGGAGCGCGATCAACGCGCTGATGGTCGCCGCACGCGACGACGTGCCGAAAGCGTTGCGCACCGTCCTCTTTTGTTGCGGCACGGACGATCGGTTTAACGACGACGTGCATTACAAGGGCGGCACCATGATGTACGACAACGTTAGTTGGGCCGAATCGATGTGGGGATGGATGCCGATGCCGCCGGATCCCGCCGTCGTCGGCGATCGTTGGCAATCGATGTGGCGCGATCGAATCGACGCGTCAAACTTTTGGTTCGACCGTTGGGCGCAGCATCAGACGCGCGATGCGTATTGGCGCGCTACGAGCGTCCGCGAGCGCATGTCGAATGTCCGCATACCGGTATACGTGCTTTCCGGCTGGCAAGACGGTTATAAAAACCCCGCCGTCCGCATCGTGACGGCGCTCGGCGAGCGCGGCGTTCCCGTCGAAGGCACGATCGGACCCTGGGGTCATAAATACCCCTTCGACGGTTTTCCCGGACCGCGAATCGAGTGGCTGGACTACATCGTCACGCATTGGTGGGACCGTTGGCTCAAAGGGCGCACGCCCGAATCGACGACCCAACGCCCGCAGTTGTTGATTTGGATGGGCGAGTCGCGCGGACCACGGCGCACTCCGGATTATCGCGAGCGCGGCCGGTGGGTGGCCGAAGATTGGCGTTGGCAGCAACGCATTCTTCCGCTCGAACTCGCGCTGCTTTCCGGAGCGCGCTTGACGGTTCGATCGGCGGTTCCACCCCGATCCGAAGAGCGTTGGTTGCAGGCGTCATCCGAAACGCTATTGGGAACCGACGTTCTCGAAACGAGCTCGTGGGGCGAGTGCGGCAACCCCGACCTTCCCGGCGACCAGCGCGCGAACGATCGCGCGTCCCTCACCTTCGACACGCCCGCGTTGGCGACCGACGTTGCATGTTTTGGACGTCCGTTGGTGCGTCTCGTGATGCGATGTACGAGACCCCTCGGGTCGATCGCCGTCCGCTTGTGTGAAATCGAGCCATTGACCGGACGTTCGCATATGGTCACGTGGAATCTATGGAATCTCGCGTACCGTAACGGCGAGCTGCAACCGCCCGCCGATGTGCCGGTCGGCACGCCCTTTTCGGTAGAGCTGCCGCTCGACGTCATCGGACACGTTTTTCTGCGCGGATGGCGGATTCGTCTTGCGATTTCGCACGCATTCACGCCGGCGATGTGGGCCGATGCGCGGCCGTTCGACATCGGCCTTCTGGCCGGCGCGAACGCAAGCGCTTTGGTGCTGCCGTTGCGAGAGGCACGCGCCGCCGACGCGGCGATCGCGAAGCGCTTTGCAGCTTCCGAAACATCGTACGTCGATCCGGCGACGTACGCTCCGATTCTCAGGACCGTACGCGAAGAATCCAACGTTCGGACGGCACACATCGCCGGCAGCGGCGCCACAGCACGGGTCGTGGTGCGCAAACTGCTCGACTCCGGCAGCTACGTGTACGGCGGCCTTCTCGACGGATTGCTGGTCGACGAACGCGCCGAAGAAGGCTTCACGATAACTACGGGCAGCCCGCTCAGCGCAGTTGCGACGTCGCGTTACGATTCGCGACTACAGCGCGGTTCGTGGGACGTCCGCGCGGTCACGGCGACCGAAGTGCGTGCCGCGGGAACGCCGTCGCACCCCGAGTTCCGGTATCGCGCCACCATCGATGCCTATTCCGGCGGTGAACCCTTCGCGCATCGTGAGATCGAAGGACGTATTCCTCGCCGATGGATTTGAGAGCGCTTCTACGGTAGTAAGCGATGCGCGATTGCGCGTACGCGCTGCCAAGCTCCCCGAGCCAACTCCGAATGATCGCCGGTGTATACGCGTCTTCCATCGACGAACGCCGCTTGAATCCATCGATCTTCGGACCGATACACTAACGCGTTGGTCGCCGGCGACCACGGGTCGATGCGCGTCGCGTCGAGCACGATATAATCAGCCCGGTTACCCGCCGTTAAGTCACCGCTCGCGACTCGTAATACGTTAGCACCTTCGCGGGTAGCCATTGCGAACGACGCGGATGCACCGAGCGCGCTTCCATCGGTGTACAAGATCTTCTGCAGCAGCGACGCAGAACGCATCTCGTCGATCAACGATGGTTTGACATCGGCATCCGTGCCGAGCGCGATCGGAACGCCACGCGCGCGCAATCCAACGACGTCACAGATTCCGTCGCCGAGATATTGGTTCGTCATCGGGTTGTGCACGACGCGGGCTCCTCGCCGTGCGAGCAGATCCTTTTCTTCGTCGCTGATGTAAATCGCATGCACCGCAACCGTTCGTTCGTCGAGGGCGCCGAGCCGATCGAGCAGCGTCACCGGCGTCGCACCGTGTTCGGCGATCGTACGCTCGCCCTCATACGATGCTTCCGCGACGTGCACGTGAAGCATACAGTCGCGCTCGCGCGCGAACGTGGCCGCCGCGCGAATCATCGCCGGCGAGGC
>JBDTKL010000316.1:0-8615 GCA_039935355.1 Candidatus Tumulicola sp. | reverse complement strand
CGGCAAGCGTCCGTCGGAATTATCGAACAGCACCGAGACTTCGGCCAAGCCGAGCGGCTTGCGCGAATCGTTACCGGCGAAGATCACGTCTTCCAATTTGCCGCCGCGCAAGCTCTTGTTGGACGTTTCGCCCAGCGACCAGCGGAACGCGTCGACCAAGTTCGATTTGCCCGAGCCGTTCGGTCCGACGATGGCCGTAATGCCCGGCGAAAACGTAAGCGTCGTCGGGTCGGCAAACGTCTTGAATCCAAATATTTTGACGTGCTTGAGCTTCATGTGCGCCGTCCTAAGCCTGCAAGCGCATCGGTTGCGGCGGCGCGCTGCGCGGCCTTCTTCGACGAGCCATTGCCGGTTCCCAACTCCTTGCCTGCCACGCTCACGGTCGACTCGAACGAGGGAGTCTGCGGAGTTCCGTCGTCGACTTCGCTATACATGGGCGTAGCCGATAGATGTTCCTGCGCGTAATGTTGCAGTCGCGTTTTCGGGTCGACCAAATCGCGAAGGCGCCCGGCAACCGGCTCGACGTGTTCGGCCAGCAAGAAGCGCCGCACTTTGTCGAGTCCGTAGCGCAAAAACACGGCGGCAACGAATGCTTCGAAGGCATCCGCTAATACCGACGTGTTGTCGGATCCGCCCGAAGCGCGTAGACCCGCACCGAGTTGGATGATCGACGAAAATCCTAGCCGCCGAGCGGTTTCCGCAAGTTCTGCGTCGTTGACGATCGCGGCTTTGCGCAACGTCAACATGCCTTCTGGTTCTTGGCCGAACCGTTCGTGGAGCCACTCCGAGGTGATAAATCCAAGGACGGAATCGCCCAAAAACTCCATGCGTTCGTTGGATTCGATCCCGTCTTCGCGCGCGTAGCTTTCGTGCACGAAGGCGCGCCCGACGATCGCAAGATCGCCCGCACGTTTGACACCGGCCAGCCGCAGCAGGTCGCGCAGCCGGCGGCGATGCGCCTCGCCAGCCAGGATCGGTCCTAACGTACTTTGCCGAGGACGATCACGCTGTTGTGACCGCCGAATCCGAACGAATTGGAGAGCGCCACCCGAACCGGCGCCCGGCGCGCGATGTTGGGCACGTAGTCGAGCGTACACTCGGGATCGGGAAATTCGTAGTTGATCGTCGGCGGCATAATGTCGTCGGCGACGGCCAGGACGGTGGCGACGCCTTCGATTCCGCCGGCCGCACCCAACGCGTGGCCGTGCATCGACTTGGTTGAACTGACGCCCATCCGCGTCGCGTGATCGCCGAATGCTTTTTCGATAGCTTTCGATTCGGCCGGGTCGCCGATCGGCGTCGACGTGCCGTGCGCGTTGATGTAGTCGACATCGCTCGGCACGATGCCGGATTTTTCGAACGCGCGCGTCAATGCCAACATCACACCCGTACCGTCGGGATCGACTGCGACCAGGTCGTACGCATCGGCGGACTGGCCGTACCCCAACATCTCGCAGTAGATATGCGCGCCGCGCTTCTTAGCCGTTTCGTACTCCTCGAGCACCAGTACGCCGGCGCCCTCTCCCAACACAAAACCGTCGCGCTCGCGATCGAAAGGACGGCTCGCGCGGGTGGGGTCGTCGTTACGGGTGGACATCGCGCGCATCGACGCAAAGCCGCCGATTGCCAGGGGCGACACCGTCGCCTCGCTACCGCCCGTGATCATCGCATCGGCGTCGCCGAACGCGATGTAGTTGTAGGCCGTCGCGATGGCATCGTTTGCGCTGGCGCACGCACTTCCGGCCGAAAAAATCGGGCCGCGGAAGTTGTGGCGCATCGAAATGTGCGCCGCTTGCGCGTTCGACATCAGCATAGGGATGAAGAACGGGGTGACTTTCGACCACGTCCCGTTCTCGCTGGCCTTTTCGGAATTGAGCCAAAATGTGATGATACCGCCGATGCCGGTACCCAGTACCGCTCCGACGCGCGAACGATACTCCGCGTCTTCGGGAAGCCGCGCGTCGGCGATCGCCTCGGCGCCGGCGACGACCGCGAACTGCGTGAAGCGATCCATACGGCGCGCCTCTTTGCGTCCGAGCAGTTCCTCGGGCGCCCAATCTTTGACCTCGGCCGCGATGCGCGTTGCGAACAGCGAGGCGTCGAATGCGGTAATCGGCGCAACCCCCGACTCACCGGCGACGCAGTTTCTCCAGAAGTCCTTACGGTTGTTTCCGATGGGCGTCACGGCACCGAGGCCGGTTACGACCACGCGGCGGCGCTGTACCCGGGTAAGAGAATCGTTCAAAGCTCCAGCAAGTTACGTCGGCACCGAATCCGTCCCTTTTCAAGCCCGCTTAGCGCCGCGCGAGGGCGGAACGAACGATGACTGCAATCAGTAATCCAAGCGCCACGAGCGCGATGGCTGCCCCCGCCAGCATGCCGACGCGAGCCAATTCGACCCTCCGGGCGATGCCCGCGCAGCCGGCGAAGCCGTTGGAAAGCTCGACTTGCGCGCACCAAGAGATACGCCAGCGCGCCCGCCACATGCCCGACATCGGCGAACCGAACGCCGGCCATCCGCTGGACATGGCGCCCCACGTACTGCGCGCCGCAGCATCGGTTCCAAGGCGTTCGTGCAACGCGAGCGCGGTTTTTGCATCGATGCGTCCGACGTTCCACATCGCGTCGAAACCACGCGGACCGTTCCACGCTTGTGCGGTTTCATCGAACGTGTAGGCGTCGATGTCTCGCAGCGTCGCATCGCGTCCGACGTGCAGCGCGTAGAACGAGGGATTGTTTTCGTAGATTGGAGAGACCGCGCCGAGCACGACGATCGGAACGTCGCCCGCGACGCGCAGGTCGAAACGATGCGTGTGTCCCGCGAGCGCGAAGGCGATTCGGTTGCGTGGATCCGCGATCGTTTGCGCGAGTCGATCGTTCCACGGCAGACGCAAGAACGGCCAGGCCAAAAAGCCGCGTGCGATTTGAGTGGAATAGGCATCGTAGCCGGGCGGCACGTGCATCAAGACGACGTTGCGGATGCCCGGCGGAGTGGATGGAAGCGTCGCATCGAGCCAATCGATCTGCCGCTGCGGTGAAGCGGCGACGCTGCCGGGGCACGGTCCGCGACTCATCTGCGAATAAACGACCGTGTCGAGCACCGCCACGCGGATGCCTTGAAACGGGCGCAGCGCGTAGTAGCCGTCGCGAGCTAGGGCCGCCCGAGCGCCGGCCGGGGCGCCACGGAGGATGAGCGGAGCCCAAACCGCGGCCAGTGCGCGAGCGTACGGCGTCCCGAAATCTGTGCGATAATCGCCACAGGGTGTATCGTTGTTGCCGAGAGCGACGGCGAAACGGCTGGTGGGAAAGGCGCGCCCCAACGCCCGTGCCACGATCGCCATCGTCCGCAATCCGGCTGCATCGGCCGACGCCGCCCGATTCTCGTGCGAGCGCAGTCCGAAGTGGTGCGCGAGGAAGTCGCCCGGCAAGACGATCAGGCTTGGGTTGGGGGCGGCGGCGTGCATAGCGCGCAAGAGCGACGCGAGCAGAGCGGCGTTCCCATCATGGCCGTAGGGCGACGGTTCGGCCGAGCGGTCGAACGGATTGAGATGGATGTCGCTCACGACAAGCCAGATCGCATCCCCCGAATCCCGGGGCTTCGGAGCTGCAGCGGTGAGCGCCAGCACCAAGAGGAAGGCGGAGAGAATGCGGGCCATCACCCAGGCGATTCGCCCGAAAAGCCTCCAGGCCCGGTGTCTTGTCCTTGACGCTCCGGCGACTCCGCATCTATAATCAGTGGCTATCTGTCGTCGGCTCGGCCGGGGGCAGTTCTTTTGTTCGTGTGAGGAAGATTTTCGATGAAGCGGACTTTTCAACCGCACAACCGCCGGCGCAAACGCGTCCACGGTTTTATGGAGCGGATGAGCACCAAGAACGGCCGCAAAGTGTTGGCGCGCCGCCGCAAGAAGGGGCGCCATCGCCTGACGGTCTAATGCGCCGTTTTGCAGCCCTGCGCCGCCGGGCCGATTTCGGTCGGCTCAAGCGGAGCGGCCGGCGCATGACGACCCCCAGCGTGACCATCTACACCACCCCCGCCGCCCCGGGCGATTCCGTTTCGCTGGTCGGCATCACCGTGAGCGCATCGATCGGAAAAGCCGTTGTCCGCAACAAGCTGCGTCGCCGTATCGCGGCGATCGTGAACGAACTGCTCGGCCCGAACCGAGTACGCATACTCATCGTTCCGCGCCCGTCCGCCGTCGCGCTGACGTTCGGCGAACTACGCGCCGAGCTGTGTTCGCTGGTTTCTCGATAACGTGCGCGCCGCCACGATCGCGCTACTTCGCGCGTACCAACTGGTCATCTCACCGTACATGCCGGCCGCGTGCCGCTTCTATCCCACCTGTTCGCAGTACGCGATCGACGCGGTAAACGAACACGGGATCGCGCGCGGAAGCCTCTTGGCGCTCGCGCGCTTAGCGCGCTGTCATCCGTTCAATCCCGGCGGAGTCGACTTCGTCGTTCCGGCCCACGCTCACGCTTCGCGTAAAGGAACCCGGCTTCGTTGCACCCGCTCGCACACGTAATCCTCGCGACCTCGTGGCTCGATCCGATCGTCAACGCCCTGTCGTGGCTTGTCTTGACGATCAATCGCCCGATCAACAACCTCGGAATCACGCTGGTCCTGTTCGCCGCGCTGATCCGGATCGTGTTCTGGCCGCTCAATACGGCTCAGTTCAAGTCGATGCTCAAGATGCAGCGCGTCGCTCCGCAAATCAAGAAACTACAGGAGCGTTACAAAGACAAAGCCGACCAGGCCAAGCTGCAGCAAGAAACGATGGCACTGTACAAGCAGAACGGCGTCAACCCGTTGGCGGGCTGCTGGCCGATGCTGGTGCAGTACCCGTTCATTATCAGCGTGTACTACGTCGTGCTCAACCACAAGTCGCTGTTCGAAAATCAGGACTTTTTGTGGATCGGCTCGCCGCTGTCGCTGTCGATTCCGCATATCATGGCGATCAGTCTGGCTCACAGCGACATCATTCTACTGGTGCTGTACGCAGCGTCGATGTATCTGAGCGTCCGATTCGGCAGCATGCCGGCGACCGATCCGCAGCAAGCCAGCATGCAGCGCACCATGTCGCTGATCTCGCCGTTGATGCTCGGCTTTTTCGGCTGGAAATATCAGTGGCCGTCGGCGATGGTCGTGTACTGGCTGTCGTACAACATCTTCACCATGGCCCAAACGTTCTACATGCTTCGCCGCTATCACGAACCGCTGTCGTTTGCCGACAGCCAGCACCTCGTCACCGACGATGGGCCGCTTCCTCCCCAAGCAGCCAAAGCGATTTCGAAAAACGCCGGCGGCAACGGCGCGGCCAAGAAGAATGCCGGAACGAACGGCAATCGCCCGAAGAAAAACAAGAAAGGCGCGTAATCGTAATGTTATACGAAGACGATTTCGAATACGAAGAACAACCCGCCGACATTCGCGACCGGGCAATTCCGGGCCGCCCCGGCGGAGACAACCGCGTGCAGCGCGGCGGCGGCGGAGTCCGTCGCACCGGCGGACGCCCGCCCGGTAATGGCCGTCGATATGGTGCGCCACTGCATCGTTCGAGCGCCACGACCGAGCATTTCGATCTGCCCGACAATGCCAAGCCGGCGCACGGCATCCTGGCCGAGTTGCTGCGACTGATGGGCCTGCAAAACACCGAGATTCATTACATCCCGCGCTCGGAAGGTGAATATTTGGAAGTCACCGGTCCCGAGTTGGGCATGTTGATCGGGCGCCACGGAAACACGCTCGAAGCCATGAACCTCGTCATCAACAACGCCCTCAACGCCGGCGTTCGCAACAATCGCCGCTACTACACGGTCGATGCCGAAGGCTATCGCGCTCGCCGTGCCGAGCAACTCAAATCGCTGGCGCTGGCGACGCGCGATCGTGCGATCCGCGAAAGTTCGCCGCAACGTCTCGAACCGATGCTGCCGTCGGAACGCAAGATCGTGCATCTGGCGCTGACCGAGTTTCCGGACGTTCGGACCGAGTCCGAGGGCGAAGAACCGGAACGCCGAGTCGTCATTTTTCCGGCCTAGACGACGAGTCGGGCGACGACACGATCGTCGCTCCGGCGACGCCGCCCGGCCGTGGTGCGCTGGCCGTCGTTCGTGCGAGTGGATCCGGCGTTCGGACGCTGGCAGCCGGGCTCGTTCGCGGCCGGAGCCTTCTGCGGCCGCGCGTCGCCGCGCGAGTCGAAGTACTCGACGAAGCCGGCCGCACGATCGACGATGGCCTGGCGCTTTTTTTTCCAGCGCCGGCAAGTTATACCGGCGAAGACGTGCTCGAGCTACACCTCCACGGTTCGCCCGTCATCGTCCGCGAGGTCGTGCGCGCGTGGATAGCCTGCGGCGCTCGTTACGCCGATGCCGGTGAGTTCACGCGTCGCGCGTTTCTGAACGGCAAACTCGGACTACATCAGGCCGAAGCGGTGGCCGACCTCATCTCGGCCGAAACGCGCTCGGCCGCTCGCGCCGCTCGCGCCAACCTAGCCGGCGGACTCACCGCTTACGTCGCGGACGTTCGTGCGGGTTTACGCGACGCGCTCGAGCTGTTGGCAGCGGCGGTCGACTTTCCCGATGAAGTTCCCGACCCCGATCCGGCCATTTTGCTGGCGGCGATCGCGGCTGCAATCGCGCGTCTCGAAGGCTTGCAGCGCGACGGCGAGCGCGGGCGCCTGGTGCGAGAGGGCGTGACGGTCGCCATCGTGGGGCCGCCCAATGCCGGCAAGTCTTCGCTCCTGAACGCCCTGCTCGGGGAAGATCGCGCCATCGTGTCCGAGATCGCCGGAACTACGCGCGACACCATCGAGGAGTCGATCTCCATCGGCAACGTGCCGGTGCGCCTCGTCGATACCGCCGGCATTCGCTCCGCCGCCGGACGGCTGGAGTCGGAAGGCATCGAGCGAACGCGACGGGCGCTCGATGGCGCGCGGGTCGCACTGCTCGTGATCGACGGGTCGGTGCCGCTCGACCTGACCGCGCGGGAGCTTTTGGATCGGACGGACGGCCGGCCACGCGTGGTGTTTTTCAACAAGGCCGACGCCGGCGACGCGGGTACCCGCAGCTACGCCGGGCCGGACGCCGTCCGCGGCAGCACGTGGGATCCGCAAACCCTCGAACGGATCGAGCGTGCGCTGGCCGTCGCCGGATGGAACGGCGAAGATCCGGACGTCGAACGGCCGCATCTCGCCGCCCTGCGCGAGTTCGACGCCGTCAGCGAGGCATTGGAAGCATCGAGACTCGCGGCCGCGACCCTGCGCCGCGGCGAACCCGTCGATTTGATTGCCGGTGAGTTGCAGCGCGCCATCGCCGCGCTCGGCCACGTGACCGAAAACGCCGCCGCCGAAGAGCTCCTGGACCGTATATTCGCTCGGTTTTGCATCGGCAAATGATCGCGTTCGCACAACCGTCAGCGCATGATTTCCGTATGCGCCGTTGAAGGCGAATGCATCGTTTTCTGTCGCGCCATTCATAAGGAGCACGGACATGGTTCACGTTCTCGCCCGCAACTGGTGGGCGCTCCTCATCCGCGGCATCGCAGCCGTCATCTTCGGTATTCTTGCATTCGCTTTGCCCGGCGTAACGTGGTATGTCGTGTGCATTCTGTTCGGAGCGTACGCGTTCGTCGATGGCATTTTTGCGATCGCTTCGGCGGTTCGCGCCGCGCAGGCGCACGAACGTTGGTGGCCATTCGTGCTCGAAGGCATCGTCGGTATCGCCATCGGTGCCGTAACGTTTTACGACGTTCGACTGACCTTCTTAGCGCTGTATTTCACCATCGCGGTGTGGGCGTTCGTTACCGGCATTCTCGAAATTGCTGCGGGCGTGCAACTACGCAAAGCGATCGCAAACGAATGGCTGCTGATCCTGGCCGGCATCGCGTCGATCGTATTCGGCGTCTTTATGTTCTGGCATCCGGTCATTGCAGCACTGTCGATCATCTGGATCGTCGCGATGTACGCGATCGTTTTCGGTGTCATCATGATCGCGCTGGCGTTTCGCTTGCGTTCGCATCCGTCGGCAGGCGGTGCAGTCGCAACCGTGTGACGATGACGACGACGCGCGACGACGATGCAGCGGTCATCGTCGTCGGCGGCGGACATGCCGGCTTGGAAGCCGCCTTGGCGTCGGCGCGTTTGGGCGTGCCGACGCTTTTGCTCACCGGCGATCCGTCGAAAATTTGCACCCTCCCATGTAATCCGTCGATCGGTGGAAGCGCCAAGGGCCAGCTCGTGCGAGAAATCGATGCGCTCGGCGGCGCCATGGGAAGCTTGGCCGACCGCAGTTCGCTGCACGCTCGTTTCCTCAACGAAAGCAAGGGACCGGCCGTTCGGGCGCTTCGCCAGCAAATGGACAAGCCGGCCTATGCTCGCAATGCCGTCGCCGAAATGCGTGGGATCGAACAGATCGCAATCGTCGCCGGATTGGTCGACGACCTGCTGACGTCGGGCGGGGTCGTCCGCGGCGTGGTCACCTCAGACGGCCGCACGTTTCGCGCGCGCCGCGTGGTGTTGGCGACCGGCACATTTCTTGGAGGACAGTCCTTCCGCGGCGACGTCGTTTTGCCCGAAGGCCGCTTTGGTGAAGCGCCCGCGACAGAACTGTCGCGCACGCTG
>JBDTKL010000315.1:0-6112 GCA_039935355.1 Candidatus Tumulicola sp. | reverse complement strand
CGAAGTTTAGCGAAGCCGTCACGCCGACCGCTAAAGCCGGTCCCGTCGGCATGGCGTCCGGTCCGAACGGACTGGTGTGGTTTACCGAAAAGAACGTGGGCAAAGTCGGCCAGATTCAGTTGACCGGGCCAACCTTCGTCGATTTCCAGTTGCCGAATCCGGCCGCTCAGCCGGTAGGCATCACCCTTGGCTCCGACGGCAACATGTGGGTGACCGATCCGGGCGCCGACCTCATCTGGCGCGTCACGCAAAAAGGCGTCGCGACTTCGTGCAAGCTGCAGGCCAACGCGCAACCGCTCAGCGTCACCAGCGGCCCCGACGGCGGCATTTGGTTTACCGAGCCCGGCACCAACAGCATCGGACGCGTAAGCGTGACCGATCCGTGCGCGTCGCTGGCCGAGATCAAGATTCCCACCCCTAACGCGTCGCCTGCCGACATCACGTCGGGAACCGATAATGCGTTGTGGTTTACCGAGCAAAAAGCCGATAAGCTCGGTCGCATCGCAGTGACGGGCCAAGTAACCAACGAATATCCGATGACGCCGGCAATCTCGCCCGACGGAATCATCCAGGGCATCGACGGCAACTTCTATTTCAGCGATCCCGGAGCCAACGCGATCGGACAGTTCAAATACAAGAACCAGGCCGTGCGCCTCTTCAAGGTTCCGACGCAGAACGCGCAACCCGGGGCGGTGACGCTCGGTCCGGACTCGCAAATCTATTTTGTCGAAACGGCTGCCGATAAACTCGGCCAGTTCAAGTACTTCTAAAGAACTTCCAGGCGCACGGCGAACGCGGGCGGCATGATCGCCTTCAGTAGCCGGGCCTTACGGCCGATCGCGGTTGCGATCGTCATCGGGATCGTGCTGGGAACGCTCCTGACGTTATTCGGCCCGCATTGGCTAAGCAGCTCGGTGCGAATCGTTGCGGTGTACGATGCCGCCGCCGTGGGCATGCTGTGCACCTATTGGTGGAAGATCTGGCGCGCCGATGCGGACGAAACCAAACGGCACGCCGCTGCCGACGATCCGGGACGCAACGTCGCCGCGGTTATCGTCTTCATCGGCGTCGTGTTCGGTTTCGTTTCGGCGTTAAGCATTCTCGCCCGCGGTCCGAGCGGCGAACCGCCGGGCCACGACGCGCTGGTCGACGCGTTGGGATTCGGTGCGGTAATTGCCGGGTGGTTTTTGATCCACATGACGTTCCTCTTCCGTTACGCGCACTTGTACTATCGCGACCGCGATCGCGATCCCGGCAGCGATCGCGGCCTGACATTTCCGGGCGGCGAACCGCCCAACGATCTGGACTTCGCGTATTTCGCATTCGTGATCGGAATGACGTTTCAAGTGTCCGACGTGCAGATCACCAGCCGCAACATTCGGCGGCTAGTCTTAGCGCACGGCTTAGTTTCGTTCGGTTACAGCACGGCGATTCTGGCGTTGGTCGTCAACCTCGTTTCGGGCCTGCTGCGCTAGCAAGATCGGCGTGCCGCCGGCGGCAACCAAAAATTCGCACTCGGCGGCTCGCACGATATGTACCGAAACGTTCGGAGCGAGTGCGATCGAGGCCAACACCGACAAACCGGCTCCATCCCCGGCTCGCTTTCGCCTCCGAAGGACGGAGGCCAACCGTGACAACAGCCAGAGCGCCGCGCAAACCGTCGCAACGGCGATTGCGTATCGTATCCAAAACGTCTGCGTCATCGCACCCGCACCGTCTAGGAGTGCCCGCTATCGTGCCGTGCGTGCGAGCATCGCGGTATCTTCCACAGCGGCGGCTTCGCTGAGCGCGCGACGGCGCCGCCGCACCGCCTGCCAACGCTCTTCGAGTTTTTCTATCACGCGACGGTCGAGCCGTGCCGCGCGCAACGCCGAAAAAGCGGCGCTGCGGCGCTCGGTACATTCGCGCAGGCGCTCGGAGGCCGGGCGAAGGTTGAGCGCGGCGCGCGACCGGTTCCACTCGGTCGCGGCGGCTCGCGCCGCCGGTTCGCGGTCGCCCGCTACGTGCGGAGCGGCCGCAGCGCGTTCCAGCAGCCGAATCAGTTCGAGCATTCCGTTCCATTCGGTTTCGATCTCGATCCACTCGCGCAAACGTGCCTCTTCGATCCGGCCGCGTTCTTCGAGCAGTGGATGTAACGAAAACGCGCCGCGACGAAGGCTCACGCGCATCCATCCCGCGCGCTCCGCGAATGGCTAGAGATTAACGAGCGAGTTGTGAGCGCTCCCGCCCGACCGAAACCAATGCGACCGGCACGCCGAGGGCGCGCTGTATGCGATCCACGTAGGCGCGAGCGGCCTGCGGCAGATCCGAAATCGATCGACACTCCTCGATCGATTCGCTCCAACCCGGCGCGTCGTCATATTCGACGCTCAAACGCTGGTCGGACGCATCGCCAAAACCGGCGGACGCACCGTCGACCGAATATCGCGTTGCAAACGACAGGCGCTCGAATCCGCTCAACACATCGAGCTTGGTGATCACGGCCTCGGTCAATCCGTTCACGCCCGCGGCGTACGCGCCGGCGACCGCGTCGAACCATCCGCAACGTCGCGGACGTCCGGTCACCGTGCCGAACTCCCCACCTTGCCGCCGCAGCCGCTCGCCGCGTTCGTCATGCAGCTCGGTGGGAAACGGTCCGGCGCCGACGCGCGTGCAATACGCTTTCGCAACGCCGATGACGCGACCGATCGACGTCGGTCCGATGCCCAAACCCACGCATGCCGCGCCCGCGACGGTATGCGAACTCGTCACGTACGGGTAGGTACCGTAACTTACGTCCAGCAGCGTTCCTTGCGCTCCCTCTGCCAAGACGCGTTTACCCGAGTCGAGGCATTCGCGCATGTACGCGACGCCGTCGACCACGTGGGGCGCCAATCGTCGAGCCGGCGCCTCCGATCCGGTGACAAAATCGCGCATCAGCGTTCCGGTGCGCGCGACTTTATCCACGTACGCCGGACCGATTCCGCGGCCGGTCGTGCCGATCGCATTGGCGCCGCGCGCCTCCTCGGAAGCGCGATCGGCTAGCGCGTGCCGCTCCAGCACGACGTGCGCGCGATCCGAAATCTTGACGCGCGAAACGTCGACGCCCAAATCGGTCAAACGGTCGAGTTCTTGCACTAACGTGACCGGATTGACGACCGTACCGCTGCCGACGAATAGTTGCACGTGGGGAACCAGCGCTCCCGACGGAACGATGCGCAACGCGAGCTCGGTCGCGCCTACCACGATCGAGTGGCCGGCGTTGTCGCCGCCACCGAACCGCGCGATGACGTCGTACTCCTGCGCATAGAGATCGACGATGCGCCCCTTACCTTCGTCGCCCCACTGGATGCCGACGATGATGTCGACCGTGCGCCCGGAGTTACTCAGTCCGGAACTCCAAATCGCTGGTGTCGCCCATCGGAATTTCCGAGGCGCCTTGAAACTGCGTCATGACGAACTCCGAGAACAACGCGTTCGGCCATCCGAAGTCTTGACGCGTAAACTGATTCGGATTATCGGGATTGAACGATTCATGCAATAAGTGATCGCCCGGATCGCTGGCTAACAACTGCGTCAGCACGTCTTGTTTTTCCGTTGGCGTCGTAGCGGTCATGCCTTGCACGATCAACGCGAGCGGCCACACCCAGTGATCCGGCGTGTGATAGCTTCCGATCCCGCGCGCCTTCTGGCCCTGATAGAACGACGGATTATCCTGCGAGAGCAAAAAGTGCCGCGTGTTTTGGTAGTAGCGATCGCTGGACGTCGTGTAGCCGATGTACGGAGCCGACAGCAACGAAGGGATGTTGGCGTCGTCGGTGAGGATCGCATGCCCGAGCCCATCTACCTCGTAAGCGTAAATGTAGCCGTATTTCGGTACCAGCACTAACCCGTAGGTTTGAATGCCGCGCTGCACTTCGTCGCGCAGCGCCTTGGCTTCGCGCGCTTTGACGATGTTGTGGTACACGTCGCGTTCGATTTCGGCCATGTCGCCCAACGCTACCACGGCGAACATTTCCGACGGAATCAAAAAGTTGTAGTAGCAGGCGTCGTCCGACGGCCGGAAGCCGGTCCAAATCATACCGGTGTATCCGACCGGTCGCCCGGTGCCGTTGTTGGGCAGTTCTTTATGCGTGTAGCGGGAATTCCGCGGATGGTCTTGCTCGCGCTGCATGGTCGCCAGCACGTCGTCCAGCATCGTCGAAAATTCCGGCGTGAACATCGACGTGTCGCCGGTGGTCTTCCAGTAGCTCCACGCCAGTGCCGTCGGATATGCCAGCGAGTCGAGCTCGAATTTTTGCTCCCACACGCGGTAGTCCAGCGTATAGGCGTTGGCGTACGGATCGGTGTGCACGTAACGCACCATACGCGCCATGATCGCGACCATCAACTTGCGCACGTCGGGATCGTTCTTCGCAAAAAACAAATAGGGCCGCGATTGTGCGCTGGCGTCGCGCAGCCATTCCGCCGGAATATCGCCCGTCTTCACGTAGGCCGTGCCGTCGGAGGCATATTCGGCCAATTTGCTCGTGTCGAGCAGCGCCGCACGGAACATTTCTTGCAGGTGTTCGTTGGCGTTGCGATAGTCGGCTGCGGCTTGCTCGATGGAGTGCAGCTCGAGCGCCGGAACGCGCAACGGCAATACAAATACGACGAACGCTAAAAGCGCAGCGAGCCAACCGTGATACTTCGGCGTCGGCCCCCGTGACGTAGGCACGGGCTATAGTCTACGACGAATCGCGGCGAGCGTCCCGCCCCGGCCTCTTAAAAGCTGGTAAGGCTTCATGAGTGGAATACGAACGCCGCGGCGCTACCGGCCCATCCGCGTTCGTACTCAGGCCATCGTGCCGCGTAGCCGGCCCGAACGCAATCCGGTCTTCGCGATTGCCGTCGGCCCCGGGCAACGTGCGATCGACGCCTACCGCGGTGGCTTTGCAGCGGACGCTTCTAACCGATCTCGACGCGCCACGCCACGGCTTACGTTATGAGAAAATTATCCTATCGCGGGTCCTATGGCACCGATGTCGCGCTCGTGTAGTTGCGCCGCCATGTGGCCTCGGCTGCGAGTTCGATTCGACGCTCCGCAGGGGCGCCCGCCGTGCGCGGCCGGCTTCGCCGGACTCTTTCAGCCTGCGAGCGCCAAACCGGCCGCTTGAGCCGCTAGGTTTGGCTGTGGACAACCTGGGAATCTAAAGACATGTGTCGGGTTGGGGTGCTTTGGCGATTTAAAGCCGATGAAGCGATAATCGCCATCGCGCACCGCACCCAATTTGTCGGCATGCTTCGCAGCCATCAAGGCTGGTCGGTGGACGAATACGCGGCATCGGTCGTTTTCAGCGAGCTGGTCGGAAACGTCGTAACGCATTCCCCCGGCCCCATCGAAATCGTTCTCGAATGCGACAATCAAGAGATCGTTCTGAAGGTCACCGACCGTGGCGTTGGTTTTCGCTTTTCGCCCACGTTGCCGCGCAACGTCCTGAGTGAAGGCGGCCGCGGTTTGTTTCTCGTGGCACAATTCGCCGCCGCGGTGCGGTTGGACGACGCGCGGCCCGGCACGACCGTTCGAGCCACGTTAGCCCGTAAGGTGCCGGCAGCCTAAACCGCGCTTCGTTTATACCAGCTCTTCTTGTTCGATTTCGGCGCGCGACGGCGCTAACCGCAAGTACACGACCGGCACGAGCAGCAGCGTTAGCACCAGCGAGCTGGTCAGGCCGCCGATCACGACCGTTCCCAACGATCGTTGCGCTTCGGCACCGGGTTCGAGCGCCAATGCGAGCGGCAGCATGCCGGCGATCATCGCGACCGTCGTCATGACGATCGGACGGAATCGCTCGTACGCGGCCTCGATCATTGCCGCGCGCGCGTTCGTTTGCGTGATGCGCAGGCGGTTCGCGAAATCGACCAACAAAATACCGTTTTTGCTGACCAAGCCCACCAGCAATACCGAGCCGATGAACGAGAACAAGTTCAGCGTTTGATGTGTGATCGCGAGCGCACCCAACGCACCGACCACGGCAACCGGCACGCTGAACATAACCACCAGCGGCGTCCGGTAGCCGTTATATAACGCAACCATCAACAGGTACACCAACAGCACCGACAACGCCAGCGAGATCGACATCCCGATCACCGT
>JBDTKL010000314.1:0-5938 GCA_039935355.1 Candidatus Tumulicola sp. | reverse complement strand
CCGAAGATTACCATCAGGACTACGCGCTGCACAACCCTCACGATCCGTACATCGCCGCGAACGATGTGCCGAAGTTACAGAATCTGCACCAGCAATATCCGCAACTGGTGAAACCCGGAACGCCCTAAAGGCGGGAACGCTCTAACTATTTCGGCGCGTCGTCGACGTGCGCGGCGTAGGAGCGCGGATCGAAATACCACGCGGGCAACGAACTCGGGAATGCGATGTCGTTGAAGTCGTAATCGACGGTCGCGTCTTTGCCGAGATATTCGGAGTCTTGTTCGTAGGTCGGCGTACCGTGAATGTGCGTGACGACCGGCATGTTGTTCATCCAGCCGAGCGTCACCGTAAACAACATCGGATAGACGTGGTTGCCGTTGTCGCCTTCGTCGAACAGCTTGTCCGTGGCAACGATTTGCTGCAGTTCGAGCGTCGTCGCGTCCACGTAGAGCTCGCGGATACGATTTCGATCCGGATCGCGACGCGGCTGCAGGCTGAGGTGCAATACGTTGCCCTCTCGCACGATGTTGGTAATGCGATAGTCGAACTCGCCCATTGCGGTGACGACGGCGATGGTCGGCGGCAAGCTTCCGGTCGGCTCGGGCGTCGGCACGAAGTCGCGCGGGCTCGTATGCGGATGCGCCGGCGCCGGCTCGAACAAGTCGGCCGTCGGCGGACCCGGATCCCACGGTTCGTTAAACGACGGGCGCAAAAATTCGAGCGTTCCGCGCGCAGACCCGCGATAGACCTTGCGACCCAGCGCCGCGCGGTCGAAAGTGCGGCACCATATGTGGTACGTGTAGCTATTCAACAGATCGGGATAGCCATCGTCGAGCGTTTGTTTGCGTACGAGCGTATATGTCGTGTATGGCGGCGGCGGACGATGCGAACGAAATTGGCGACGAATCAAAAATAGCAAGCGGTCGGGCGAGGGCAGCGGCGTCGGCGATGCGGCATGATACGGCAGTACCGGTGCCGCCGAGCGGGCCGTCGCCGGCACGATCAACGCCAACGCTGCACTAACCAGTACGAACGCTGCGGCGAGAAGGCTTTTCACACGACTCCTCTTGCCTCGGCGCGACGCGCGTTCCTGGCTCGGCAAGCATGGCGCGGAAAGTCTGTGACGAACCTCAGCGCGTGGCAAAGAAACGGCGCGCGCGCGGACGTGCTTCGGCACCGGTCGCGCTGATCGTCATCGGGTTGATTGCGGCGGCCGCCGCGTGGTGGACGCTCGCGCCGCACCATCATCATTCACACAGAGACGGAACCATTGCCGTCGTGACGTCGACGCCGACCGAAACCGAAGCACCGGACGAATCGGCGACCGATACGCCGGAACCGGTTGCGACGGCCACCGAGCAAAGCGAGGCGAGTGCCGAACCGAGCGCCGGCGAGTCCAGCGAACCGAGCGCGGCCCCGTCTGCCACGCCGGCCGAAAACGTTACGGCGCCGCCCGCAGCCCCGATTCCGCGCGTGCACGGATCGGGCGCGAAACTGGCGTTGATCGTCGACGATTGCGGACAATGGATCGACACGAGCGCGGCTTCGTCGCGCTGGGCGTACCGCTCACCGTCTCCGTATTGCCCGACGTTCCGTACACCAGCACGATCGCCAAAGAAGCCGCCGCCGCCGGCAAAGGCGTGATGTTGCACCTTCCGATGGAAACGGTTTCGGGGCTTAATCCCGGACCCGGAAAAGTGACGACCGAAATGTCGGACGCGCAGATTGAAGCGCAAGTCGAAAGCGATTTAGCGCAAGTGCCGCTGGCCGCCGGGGTGAACAATCACGAAGGCAGCAAGGGTTCGGCCGATCCGCGCGTGATGCGCGACGTGATCGAAGTCCTGGCCAAACACGGCGACTTGTTCTTCATCGATTCGAAAACTAGCGCGACATCGGTCGGCGAACAAACCGCCCGGGCGCACGACGTTCCGACCGCAGCCCGCGACGTATTTCTGGACAATCAAGAATCGGTCGCATATTCGGAGGCGCAACTGCGCGAAGCGGCCGCGATCGCGTTGAAAACCGGCAGCGCCATTGCGATCGGGCATCCCCGCCCGACCACGCTGGAAGCCGTGCGGCTACTCATTCCGCAGCTGCAGGCCGAAGGGGTGCAGTTCGTGCTCGCGCGGCAACTGGTCGTCCCGCAAACGTAACGCCGCAACATGACGAGCACGCAACTGGATTGCGGCGACTCGATCGTTCTGCGCGCGCCGCTGCTTTCCGACGCCGCCGCGATTGCGACGCACGCGAACGACCGCAACGTTTGGATCAATCTACGCGACGCCATGCCGCATCCGTATTCGTTCGACGACGCGCAGCACTGGCTGGGGTCGATGCGCGAGCAGGATCCGGTGTCGATGTTTGCGATCGATCGCGACGGCGAAGCGATTGGCGCGATTAGTTTGGTGTTGGGCACCGATATCGAGCACCGTTCGGCGGAACTTGGCTACTGGGTTGGTTCATTTTGGGGCCGAGGCATCGCGACCGCGGCGGTACGGCGCATCTGCGACTACGCCTTTGCCGACTTGGCCCTGCTGCGCGTTTTCGAGACACCGATGACGGGTAATGCCCGGTCGAAACGCGTGCTGGAGAAAGCGCGTTTCTCGTTGGAAGGAATCATGCGTAGCTGTTACGTGAAAGATGACACGATCGTGGACGCCGCATTATACGCTCGCATCGCGCCGTCGCAAAGGGCCTTATGAAAAAAGCACCGATTTTATACACGGGGCGGCTGATTTTGCGTGCCCACGAGCCCGCCGACCTGGACGCATCGGCCGCCATGTGGGGCGATCCGTCGGTGGTGCAGCACATTTCAGGACGTCCGAGCACGCGTAGCCAGAGCTGGCAGCGGATCCTAACGTACGCGGGTCTGTGGAGCATGTTGGGCTACGGCTATTGGGCGGTCGAGGATCGCGCCACCGGGGGGTTCGTCGGCGATGTCGGTTTGGCCGATTTCCACCGCGCGATCGAGCCGCCGCTGGATGGCACGCCCGAGACCGGTTGGGTGATCGCGCCGAACTTCTGGGGCAAGGGGTACGCGACCGAAGCGATACGAGCGGCGGTGGCCTGGGCCGACGCGTCGCTGGATTTCGATCGCACGGTCTGTATCGTGTCGCCCGCTAACAAGGCGTCGCTACGCGTGGCCGGTAAGGCCGGCTACGTCGATATGGGGACCGCGACGATGAACGACGAGCCGCTACGGCTCTTCGTGCGAGCGCAGGCCCGACACTAAGTCGTCGCCGTCGGGCGCCCCGTGCGCCCCTTGGCCGGCCGGAAGCCAACGTTCGGCCCAACGGCCAACCGCGTCGAGCGCCTCGCGCAGCTCGCAACCGCCTTGCGTCAGCTCGTACTGCACGCGCACCGGAGAGCCGGACTGGACTTCGCGCCGGATGATGCCGGCGGATTCCAGCTCGCGCAGCCGTTCGGTGAGCAAACGGTCGGAAATACCCGGAACGGACGCCAGCAATTCGTTGAAACGGCGCGGTCCCGGCAGCAGCACCCGGATGATCGCCCCGGTCCACCGGCGGCCGATGAGCTCGACGGCACGGTGGAATCGAGGGCAAAGGCTACTTTCAGTATGCAGGCTACTTGACATATGTATAAGGCCGTGTTACCTAGTTCGAAGTGAGCATTGCGTTACTAATTGTGCGACTGATCGTGGGATTGGGACTCGCGGCCCACGGCAGCCAGAAGCTGTTCGGTTGGTTCGGCGGGTATGGCCTGTCGGGCACAGGTGGATTCTTCGACAAGCTCGGCTTTCGGCCCGGCCGCCTCTTTGCGTTGGCAGCCGGATTGGGCGAGTTCGCCGGCGGACTGCTCACGGCGTTCGGTGTCGGCGGCGCGCTAGGTCCGGTCATCATCGTGTGCGTCATGCTGGTTGCAATCGGAGCCGTGCACGTGACCAAGGGCTTCTTCAGCGACAAGGGCGGCTGGGAGCTGCCGGCGATGTACGCTTGCGTCGCGCTAGCGATTGCGTTCGCAGGTAACGGACGTTTTTCGGTCGACGCCGCACTCGGCCTCACATTCCTGACCGATCCGCTGCAGATTTGGATCGCGTTGGGTGCCGCGCTGGTAATCGCAGTGCTCAACATCTTCGCGAAGCGGACCCCGGCGACGTGAGTTTTCGTTTCCCGCTACGGTTTACGGCGGCGCGCCGCTGTTTGACGGTAGCGGCGTGCGGCGCGGTAATGGCGAGCCGGTCCACACCGGGCGCACGGTTGGTGCGGGCGACGGCGTGAACACCGCGCGCGGTAGTTGTTGTGCTTGCGGTTGCTGTTGGTAGGGCGTTGGTGAATCGAGCGGCGCGGGTGGCGGCGTTCGCACGTCGAGCTGCCGGCTGCGAGCATCGTAGTGTACGAGGTCGCCAAGGAAGCGTAATACCGGACCGATTTCCACGAACGCACTCTGCGGAGCGGCCCAGCCGCCGCCGTTGAGCGGAACGCTGAGCTGCCGCCCCGCACGCCGCACGGTGAGCGTGGAACCGTCAAACCAGACCGCATCGGCCAAGCGCCGCAGCAACGGACTGACCGGCGCGTACACCCGCCCTGCGGAGACGTACGCGCGCACATATTGCACCAATGGCCGGCCGTCGATCGAGATGGTCACCGGCGGCGGAGGTGGGATTACCGGCACTTCGCACGATATACCGCGCGGTGTGATGCGATTCATCTCCGCGTTTCGCGACGCCGCCATGCGGTTTTCGCGAGACGGTTGCGCGTTTCTCGCCCAGTCGATCGCATTCAACGCTCTCTTCGCGCTGTTTCCTTTGACGGTACTGGTGCTCAGCGCCGCGACCTTGGTTTTACCGTTTGCCGAGCGGCGCACGCTGGGCTTCTTCGACACCTTCGCACCGACGCTGCACGACTACATCGAGGCCAATCTGCAGACGTACATGTACGGCCGCGGCATCACCAGCCTTATCGCGTTGACAATTCTAATTTGGTCGGGCAAGAATCTGTTTATGGGACTAGCGTATGCGCTGGATCGTGCGTTGAACGTTCCGAAAGCACGTCCGTTGGTGCACAACCTGCTGTTGTCGTTCGTGATGCTGCCGCTGATCGGGATACTGCTGATCGTGGCGATCGTGCTGCCGGTTCTCTTGTCGATCTCGGTACGCGCGACCGGCTTTGCCGAAAATGCACAGATGTTGCACTTCTTGGTATACGTGCTGTCGATCGCACTGGTGTTTGCGGTTACGGTACTCTTGTATCGGTTGCTGCCGAACCGGGCCGTTTCGTGGGGTTTTTCGGTACGCGGTGCCTGCATCGTGTCGGCAGCGTGGCCGGTGGTGCAATATGCGTTCGCGCAATACATAGCGCACGTGAATTTTACTGCGGTATATGGGGCGCTTTCGGCGCCGTTGGTATTGCTATTTTGGTTTTATTGCATCGGTTCGATTTTTTTATATGGGGCGGAGTACGCGGCCGTGTTGAGTAGCAACCCATGACCTTGGTGTTCGTGCACGGCGCGGGCTGTACGCCGGCGGCGTTCGGCGATTTTCCTCAAAGGTTTGCGGGTTCCGTGACGTTGGCGTTGCCGGGACGCTGCGGTGATGCGTCTTCGCCTTCTTCCGTCGAGGCGTTTGCCGATTTCGTTGCCGGTTCGGTTGCTGGTTTCGGCGGCGACATCGTGCTGTGCGGACATTCGCTGGGTGGCGCGGTGGCATTGGAAGTTGCGCTGCGCGGCGGTGTTAGCGGCGCCCGCGGGTTGGTGCTTCTTGGTTCGGGCTCTCGCTTACGCGTGGCGCCAGCGATTTTCGAACGCTTGGATGCTGATTTTCCGGCCGCTGCGCGCCAGCTGGCCGGCTGGTTTTTTGCCGATCCTACGCCGGAGCGTTTGGACGCCGCCGTGGCTGACATGCTTGTGGTGGGACAGGCGCAGACGGTGCGCGACTTCCGCGCATGCGACGCGTTCGACGCGGGTCCACGCTTGCACGAGC
>JBDTKL010000313.1:0-3441 GCA_039935355.1 Candidatus Tumulicola sp. | reverse complement strand
GCATCTGTTCGCTCGCTGGCTGCCCGACGCCGCAATGGACGCCGTACTCGAGGCCGCCGGCGTCGAGGTCATCTGCCATCCGGTCGAATCGATCCGCCAGGCAGCCTTGATTTCGGGGCAGCGCTTCTCGCGTTGGCCGACGACGTTACGTGCCGCTTAACGCCTAGGTTCAGGCCCTTCCAAGGGTAGGGGCCCACGATGCACCGTACACATGCAAACTATGCCGAACTCCCGCGTTGCCGTCATCGATGACGATCGTATGGTCCGTGAAATGCTGGAATTGGGCCTCTCCCGCGAGGGCTACGAGGTTCGGACCGCGACCGACGGCTTCGGCGCATTGGAACTGGTCAAGTCGTTCGATCCGGAAGTGATCGTGCTCGACATTATGATGCCCAAGATCGACGGCATCACGCTGCTGCCGCGCTTGCGCGAGATTACGCAGGCGCCGATCCTTATGCTCACGGCCAAAGGCGGCACCGACGATAAAGTGCGTTCGCTCGCGTCCGGCGCCGACGATTATCTCGTCAAGCCGTTCGTTTTCGAAGAACTGATCGCGCGCTTACACGCCAAACTGCGGCGGCCACAACTGATCGAAGAAAACGTGCTGCGCTGGCACGACGTGTCGATCAATCCGGATACGCGTGAAGCCTGGCGCGGCAAGGACGTGCTCGAGTTCACCCAGCGCGAGTTCGATTTGCTCGAAGTTTTTCTACGCGAACCGCGGCGAGTGTTCAGCAAGGACCACTTGCTCGAAATCGTCTGGGGTCACGATTTCGAGGGCGGTCCGAACATCGTCGAGACCTACATCTCGTATCTCCGAGCCAAGATCGACCGCCCGGGCGAGCAGGGATCGTTCATCCGCACCGTTCGCGGGGTTGGGTACGGCCTTAGCCAATAAATCGGCATGAAGGTTGCGTCCCGCCTCTCGGCGCTCTACGCGGCGCTCTTGGGCGTGACGGTGCTGCTCGTCATCGTCGCCTCGTCGATCGCCCTGGTCGTTGAACTCGGCGCGTTCTCCCAAGACATCGTGATCGCCAAGCACGAAGAGGCGCGCATCATGGCCGATCGCTATCATCGCGAAGGCCTGACGCTCGCGCAAGGTGCTCCAGAGGTTGTTGCCGCCCTGCAAGGGATCGGTATGCGAGTCACCGTCTACGATAATAAGGGCCGCTATCTCGCGGGTGACAAAGCCCTTCGTCCCAAGGTGCTCGACCGGATACTGTCGCTGGGCGGTTTCGAACATTTCATTCCCCATCCGGTCCACCCGCCGCACTTCATCGGTCCGCCGCTCGGTCCGCCGCCCGATTCTTCGCGGTTCGATCCCATGCAAGTGGCACCGGTTCACGGCGGCTACGTGGCCTTCGCGACGTCGCCATGGCTACTGATCGTTTCGCTCGATCCGTATTGGCGCATCGTGTTGGCGATCGCGCTCGGCGCCATGTTCGTTTCGTGGTTCATCGGCCGGGTGTTTGCATCGCAGGCGCTCAAACCGATCAACGAGGTCAGCACCGCACTGCACCAACTCGCCAACGGCGATTACACCCAACGACGTTTCGTTCTGCAGAGCGGCGACGAAGTGGCATCCCTAACGGAGGCCTACAACGATGCCGCCGCTAGCGTTGCGAGCGCAATGGACGATCGCCGGCGTGCAGAGGGTCGCATGCGCCAGTTTGCCGCCGACGCCTCGCACGAACTTCGCACGCCGCTCACGGTGATCGGCGGCTACATCGACGTGCTGCGGCGCGGCGCCGTCGAAGAGCCCAAGATCGCTCGTCAAATTCTCGCTACCATGTCGCTTGAGAAAGAGCACATGCGCAGCATGATCGATCGTTTGATGCGGCTGGCACGTCTCGATTCCGAAACCGAGCCGCGCACCGAAGTCATCGATGTGAACGCGTTCCTTCAGGGCCAGGTCATGGCCGCGCACCGGCTCGACGATCGCCGCCAGATTGATTACTCGGTCGACAACGTCGAAACGATCGATGCCGATCCCAGCGAGTTGGGCGAAGCCGTCTGGAACATTATCGAGAACGCGCTCAAGTACGCACCCGAAGCGCCGATCCACTTACGCGCCAGCCGGAACGACGGTCACGTGATCATCAGCGTGCGCGATGAAGGACCCGGCATGTCCGAATCCGAGCGCGTGCACGCCTTCGAACGGTTCTATCGCGGCGACGAGCGCGGCGAGATTACCGGCACGGGTCTCGGTTTGGCGATCGCCAAGCGCGCTGTCGAGCGCGCCGGTGGCGATATCGCCATCGACAGTGCGCCGGGTCACGGTACCACGCTGACGATTACGCTCGATGCGCCGCCCGATACGTACGGTGCCGTGCTTGCGACAGCACCCGAGCAAAAACAACTCGGCGCATGAACGCCTAGATTAGATTATTGCTCGTGGCCTCGTCCGACGTTCTGAACGCCTTCGGCAAACCCGAAGCGGGTACCATGACCGCTACAATCGACGCAGATCGCTTCGACTGTAACCTCCACGTTGCATTGCTCGCTGGCACCGTGTCCCGACCATCCACAGGGATTGGCCGAGCATTGACATTGACTCATGCAACCCTAGTACGCCGAGGGGCGTGCGAGCCCTGGAGTAGGAGTCGATGCGCGCTGCCGTCGTAACGCTCTGCGTTTTCGCGACCCTCTGGTTCGCGTTCGGTCTCTATTCCGCCGGTTCGCATCTGTGGGTGCTCTACGGCATTGCCGTCGTGCTATCGGTCGCGCTGGTTCTCGGCGTTCCGAAGAACGACGCCTCGCCCGCCGGCACGCGTCGTCACCGGGTGCGCGTCATCGGCACCGCTTCGGGCCTCGAAGGTCTCGCCATCGTCGCAGCCCTTCTGGTCATTCCGCCGTCGCAGCAGTCGCACTGGGCGACGCCGGCCATCGCGGCCATCGTCGGTCTGCATTTCATCCCGATCGCGCACTATCTACCGTACAAGCCGTACTACATCGCCGGGATCGCCCTAGTCTGCGTTGCCGTAGCGGGTGCGGCGATCGAGCTTGCTGGATTCGGCAATGCCTCGAGCCAGTTGACCGTCGGTCTCGGTTCGGCAATCGTGCTCTGGCTGACGAGTGCAGCGATCGTGCGAACTGCGCGCCTCCGCGCCGCCATCGCGTCACGTTCACAGGCTGGGTTCAGGTAGCGTCGCTTACAATCGGCGCGCCACGATGCGTCGAATAATCGCCGCGGCCTTTGCCGCATGTCTTGCATTCACTAGCCTTCCGGCCGCCGCACAGTCCGATTCGGGCCAGATTTCGATCGTCGTTACCGACGCGCAAACCAAGCAGCCGGTCGGGTTGGCGCGCGTGCTTCTCGATGGCGCGGTGATCACGTCCGAGTTGACCGGGAAGAACGGCAAGGTCATCTTCACCGACGTTCCCGACGGCATCTATCGCGCGCGCATCGTCAAACGCGGCTATCACAGCCTGACGTCGGAG
>JBDTKL010000312.1:0-5820 GCA_039935355.1 Candidatus Tumulicola sp. | reverse complement strand
CGCGGAGAAGTTTTAGTAGAAGAACTGCTGGAGCTGATTAAACGACGGTCCGAACACCCAACCCATTCGTTTGCTAGGATTGATCACCGGCGCCGGCTCGCCCGCGTAGAAGGTGAAGCCGGTGATCGTTTCCACCATAGTACCTTGCTCATCGTAGACCACGATCGCACTGCCGCTTCCACAAGCGTTGTATTGTTCGGTCACGATAAACAGCCCGTTGGTCGAATCGCTGGCAATGCCCGAGCCGCTGTCGAGTTGCGACGTATCGCCCGTGCACGGTAACTGCGCGAACGTGCCGGTTTTTTTCGCAAGATTGTAAAATTCGACTTGCGCGTTCAGCTCCGTGTCGGTGGCGAAGATGCCGGTGTTCGAGTCGACTGCCGCTCCGTTGACGCTGCCGGCGTGAAAATAGCCGTTGTTCAAGCCATTGAACTGCGTTTCTTTGCCCGTTTTCATATCAAACAGCACGTTGAGTGGCGGATCGCCGCCGACTCGTCCGTAATCCGGCGAAAGCGCGAACACAGCTTGATTCGTTTTCGTATCCTGGGCTAACTGCGGTCCGTTGCCTAACGAAAAGAAGTTCGGATCTAAGTGCACCACCTTTGAGAACGTATTCTTTGCTACGTTCGACACGATCAGATCCGGGACGTCGTTCTTCTTGAGTTCGATGGAATACAGCGCGGTAGAGGCGGCCGTTTGATTTGGAGCAACCAGCTCGACTTGGATGTCTTTCAGCGGCGGCGTCCACGTACCGGTAAATTTCTGCTGCGTTGGTGGCGCGATCGTATTATACGCGCGGCGCGCGTAAATCGAGCTCTTTATCGGAATGTACCGAATCGCTAAAGCGACGTCGCCGGTGGTGATGCCGGCGATGCTGTAGGTGGTCCCGTGAGGAACCCGCTTCGGAAACGAGCCGGTGATGGCGCCCGAGTCTTGGTCGAACGATTCGATCGACGTCGCGGTAGACAGAATTCCGTCGTTGCCGGTCGAGTTGATGTCGAATCCAAAAATCTGGCCGCCCTTACTCGTGAGCACCGCCCCGAGCCCGGGTTTGGTTGCGGAGTGCGCCGATGCCAGGCCGGAAATGGCGCCACCTGACGCCGCCGGCGTAGCCCCCCCGACGCCGGCGCACGCGCACGTCAACGCCACCGCACCGCAAGAGAACGCCCCGGCGAGGAGCCTAAAGGGTAATGCCCTCGAACGCATGACGATTGTCCTCCGGATGGTTGCGCGACGTATGCTCAGCCTATTGGGCAGGGATGAAGACTTTCTGAAAGCGGCTTCGGCGTAACTTGCCTCGGCGTCCCGAGTAACAACCAGCGACGTGGTCAACATAGCGATGGCTCTCTGTGCCGCCGCGATCGCCGGAACGATCGCCTATACGGCGCTCCGGTATCGCGAATTGCCGGATCGCGTGCCGCTGCATTTCGGAATTGCAGGATGGGCCGATGGGTACGGTCCGCGAGCCGCGATATGGCTACTCGTCTTCGTTCAACTTTTCATTATGCTTGTGTACCGTAGTGTATCGCAGACCGCCGGACCGCGAGTGCTGTACGCCGACCTGCTGACGATCGTGCTGTTAGGGTGGATACAGGTGCAGATTATCACCGTGGCGATCGCCGGAACCAAACGCATACCGCCTGCGCGCCTCTATACGGCCGTCGCGCTGTTTTTTGCGGGTGTCGTTCTCACGATCTTCGTAATACACTGACGCATGAGTAGTTCCCCAATCGACGCTAATCACCGAAGTGTAACCGTGCTTCGTCGGCGTCTGTTGGTAGCAGCTCTGACGTTGTTGTCCTTCGCCGCTTGCGGCCATCGCGATGGCGCGTCACGCGATAGGTCGCAACTGATCGTCGCGCGCTTATCGGAGCCAAGTTCGTTGAACCCGCTCTATCTGCAGGGGCCGGACGTAAGCGATATCTCTGCGTTACTGTTTTCGTCGCTAACCCGCTACGACGCGCATAACCAGATCGCGCCCGACGTTGCGGCCGTCGTGCCGACGGTCGCCAACGGAGGCATTTCTGCGGACGGTCGCCGTATCGTGTACCGCTTGCGACGCGACGTGCGATGGCAAGACGGGGTCCCACTCACCGCTCGCGACGTCGTTTTCACCTACCGTGCGAGCGTCGACCCGGCCAACGCGATCCCCGCGCAGTCCGATTATGACGCGATCGCCGGCGTTTCGGCACCCAACCCGTATGAAGTCGACGTACTGCTAAAACGTCCGTTCGCTCCGATCGTCGCGACGTTCTTCGGAGGTGACGGACGGCCGATTCTGCCGAAACACGTGCTCGAAAAATATACAACGCTCAACGCGACGCCGTTCAATCTTTCGCCGATCGGCTCGGGACCGTATCGGCTGGAACGATGGCTCCGCGGCGATCGTCTCGATCTGGTGGCCAACAACCACTACTACGCTGGAACGCCGAAGATCGCGCGCATTAGCATCCATTTCGTTTCGAATCACGCGACGATCCTCAACGAGTTACGAACCGGCGATGTCGACGCCACGTTCCTCGCCAGTCCCGCGGAGATCCGTTCGTTATGCGCGCTGCAGGAACACACCGTCGTCGTCACGCGCGACCGGCCCAGCTTCGGCGTCATCGTTCTAAATCTCGGCGATGTAGTTTTTCACGATGTAGCCGTGCGACGCGCCTTTGCTGCCGCTATCGATCGGTGGGCGATCGCAAAGAAAGCCACATTCGGAATGTACGATGCGGCGACCGGGATGCGCGGCCTGTTCGGATGGGCGTACGATCCGAAGGCCGAAGCCCAAACCTACGATCCCGAGCGAGCGCGAAAGCTGCTGGAGAAGGCCGGCTGGCACACCGCACCCGATGGCGTTCGAACCAAGAATGGCCGCCGGCTGCAATTGCAATTCGTTTTCTACGGCCGGTCGTTTGCAGCCGGCACCATCGTCCCGCTGATCGTCGAAGAGGCGAGAGCCGCGGGCTTCGACGTCAAAGCCAAGCCATACGATATCAATCAGCTGTACGCGCCGGGCGGACCGCTCGAACGCGGAACGTTCCAAATCGCGCTACTCGGGATGCAAACCGGTCTCGACCCAGATCCGTCCTCGTACGTTGCATGCAGTCAAGTTCCACCGAACGGCTTTAACTTCGCGCGCTATTGCGATCCAGTGGTCGACCTCGCGTTGCATCGGGCGCTGGCGACCTACCAACGCGACAAGCGCAAACCATATTACAGCCGTATCCAGCGCAAGCTAGTCGCGGACGTTCCGTACGTATTCTTGTGGCAACCTAGTGAAATCGACGTTATCCCCAACGCACTGCGCGGATACGAGCCATCCGCCAAGAGCGGCCCGTACGCGTCCGTCGCACGGTGGCACTTGTAGCTTATTTCGGGAGCGGATACCAACGCAGGCTGTTGCCTTGAATTTGCCAGCGTTCGCCGTCGCGGCTGCGGTAGGTGCCGCCGCCGTTGCAGCCGCCGCCCGCACCGATCGCACGGGCGCACATATCCACCAGCACATACGGGGCCGAATATTTTAAGTGCTCGTCGACGCACGCCGTCATAAACTTTGGATACGACTGCTGACCCCAATCCGAGCGTAGGATCACGCGCCAGTCGACGATCTGTTGGTCTTTCGTGACCGCCTTGTAGACGGTGCAGTCGGAGATTCCAAAGATGAGCGGAGCGTTTCCGCCACCGCGTTCGACCCGAGCGACATCGACGAAGCGCTGCTTATCTTTATCCGACATCTCGTAGGGCGTTCGCGCGCCACAACCGGCGATCGCAGCAAGAATGGACGCTGCGGCGATACACCTGACGAGCGCCTTCACGACGAGCGCGCCAACACCAGCAACTCGAGTGCGCCGGCATCCAACAGTTGCCGAGCGAACGATTTACGCGACAGCAGCCGGGGCTTGCGTCGAGTACCCGGAACGACCACGACCGTTTCGGGGATGGCTCGGGCGATTTCGATGACACGGCGTGGCGCGTCGGCGTGCGCTTCCTCAATCCACTCGACGTTGGTCTTGCTGGTGTGCTCGCGCACCGCGGCCACCGCTGCCGCATCCGGCGGTTCTTTGGGATCGGTCACGTGCACGATCGTAAATTCGATCGACAGGCGCGCTGCCATGCGGCCGGCACGTGCCACCAGTGGCAACTCCAGCGAGTTCGGCCCCAACGTCAACAAAATGCGATCGAACGGCGTCGGCACCGAATCACGATAACGGCCGTGCAACGCCTCGCGTAATGCCAACTCGCGCAACTCCTCGAGATGCTCGGTGCGGAAGAAGTTTTCTAACGCGCTATCGATGCGCTCGCTCGGATAAATCTTTCCCTCCCGCAACCGCTGACGCAGCGCTTCGGGCGTGATGTCTATCAAGACGATTTCATCCGCCAGCGAAAGAATACCGTCGGGCAGCGTTTCGCGCACCGTCGCGCCGGTGCGTCGCCGAACCGAGTCGGCCAAGCCTTCCAGATGCTGCACGTTGAGGGTGGTAATCACGTCGATGCCGGCCCGCAACACCGAGAGCACGTCGAAAAAACGCTTGGGCGCCACCGAGCCGGGCGCGTTGCTATGCGCCAACTCATCGATCAGCGCGACTTGCGGCTTGCGAGCCAAAAGCGCGTCGCGATCCAATTCGCGATAGGTAATCCCTTCGGCGGTTATCGCTCGCGGCGGCAGCACTTCGAGCCCCTCGAGCAAGGCGACGGTTTCGGCGCGACCGTGCGTCTCCACAAAGGCCGCGACCACATCGATGCCGTCGTCTTGCAATTGATGCGCGCGGTCGAGCATGGCGAACGTCTTGCCCGAACCGGCGGCTGGCCCTAAATACACGCTCAAACGCCCGTATCCAACGCGCATCCGGTCCGCCGCCGAATTCGAATATGGCGAAAACGCCGCGTTACGGCCCAAATGCGCCTGGTCCAGGGCGCCGATAAACAGATCGTACGGCAACGGCAAATTCGCCAATCGCGCAGCGTCGCGTCCCGACGGCAACGCCACCAGCGCGGCTTTCAAGTTATCGAACGCCGGTGTGGGCATCTCGCGCAGTACCTCGCCGTCCACTTCGCGCGCGATTGCCTCGAGCGCGTTGCGGTCGGCCCCGCCGGTCGGTACGATTTCCAGTTCCAAATCCAACGCGTGCGAGATTGCCGAAGTGCGCTTTAAAAACGCCGTCGGATCGTGATCCGGATACACCAAGGCCGTCGCGAAAGCGTTGCCGCTGGCTTTGAGCGTCGGCAACGTCAAACGGTCCACCGTTCGCAACAACAACTCGCGCAAACTCGCCAGCGTGCGATCCTCGAAGATGCCGTTGAGCGCACGCTCCACATCGCGCTCGTCGACCACCTTGCCGGCCTTCACCCGCCCGCGCAATAGCCGCGGCGACACGTCGAGCGCCACCACTTCGTCGGCCGATTTTAGAAACGACAGCGGCACGATTTCGCGCACCGGATAGCCGACCAGCGATTCGACCGTCGGCGCAACCGATTCCAAATGTGCCACGTTGAGCGCGCCGATCGTGCCGATGCCCGCCGCGCGCAACGCCTCGGCGTCTTGCCATCGCTTCACGTGCGCGCCGCCCGGCAGATTCTAGTGCGCCAGCTCGTCGAGCAGCACCACGTCGGGCCGTTCGTGGAGCGCCGCTTCGAAATCAAAATCCGAAAAATCCGCACCGTTCACCACGGCGCGCCGGCCGGGAAGTCGCGGCAACCCGGAAGCCAGCTCTTCTAAATCGAGCCTGCCCTTGGTTTCGATCCAACCGATAAACACGCGTTTACCGCCGGCCTGCAAACGCACGCCCTCGTTCAGTAACCGCCGCGTCTTTCCGGCGCCGGGTGCGGCCG
>JBDTKL010000311.1:0-4843 GCA_039935355.1 Candidatus Tumulicola sp. | reverse complement strand
AAGTTTGTCACATGTCAAAATATATCATGCTTCTTGCCATGTGGCAAGAATTGCTCCAACTCTACAGCGCGTCGTTTGCCAGGATCAAGTCGATCGTGCGTGTTGTGGCGGCGTCCTGAATCGCGAGGGTAACATGAGAACCGACGGGGCCGGTTTCTATCTGGTACCAGGCGCCGTCGGCAAGCTGCTGCCGATTTTGTCCGTTGATACTAACGACGACTTGACCGACTCGTAGGCCGGCTCTCGATGCCGCGGTGTTCGGATACACCGTGCGCACTTTCCAGCCGGCGCCGTTCGCGCTGAGATCGATGCCGACGCGATTAAACACATCCGGATTTCCGTAGTTCGCGTTCGGTTGAAACACGATGTAACGATCTGCGTAATCGAACGTCAGGTTGAACCTCTGAAGAATGCCGATGCCGACGTTTGCCGACACGTATCGATTGGCGTCGAAACCGAACTCTTGCGTCGAGATGCGCGTCACGGGCTTGGTAACGCTCACCGCAGGACGTCCGGCACTATCGTCGAGCGACACGGTACCGGCGCGATCGGCCCACACGCCGTGCGTAGCGCCGATCGAGGTTCCACCGTACGGCAGATGCGCGTTGTATTTCTTTATCAAATCGTAGCGTTGCGCGAACGGGGCGGTTAGCAATAACGACGAGTCGTCGCCGGTATCGATAGCAAGGTGCGCGGCGATCCCATCGATCGAGCCGGTTACTTCAGGTTGGTTGTCTTGAAAATGGAACGGAATCTTGGTTCCCGTGCCATCGAAACGATACTGTGACGGTGGCGTCAGCGTCATCTGCATCTTGTCGAAATCCAGCGCAACGACGTACCGCTGCAGCACTTCCAATCCTACGAGCATGCGCTCCGGGTAACGGCTGAAGAGCGGAAAGCTTGAGAATTGTTGCGGGCCAATCTTTGCATCGCCGACCGATACCGAATCGATCGCACCCGAAGACGAGGCAATCGACCCCTCGCCGCCGCCGGATTCGCGCCCGCCGCCGTGCGCGATGAGCTTGAGGTGTTGCAACAATGCCGGCGGAACTATAAGGTTGCCACCCGTGTCGAACTCGGCATCGAACGGCCCTTGGCCGTTGAGATACACCGGAACCAAAAGCTTTTCATTGACCACGCGAAACGGTACGGTAACCGGATGTTCGGCGATGTCGGTCTTCGGCAACGGCGGAATCGCGAACGCATCCTCGGCGAACGCGGCGTTGATCTCCACTTTCGCGAGGTGATCGGCGGGATCATCGTCACTTTGCACGGCGAACGGAATGCGAATACCATCGACCCAACGGTAATCGGAAAACGTCGTCGTATCGATCTCTTCGGCGCCGCGTTCGACGTCGCGTGCGATTAAGTGTGTTCGGGCATCGATCCACAACGTAAAGGGCCGCCCGCCCTCGGGCGTGATTTGAATCGTATCGAAGGTGGCGCCGCGATCGACTTGTTTGCCTGCGTAGGCGATCGTTCCGGGATGGCGCGATGCAAACCACCACGCGCGTTCGGTGCGATAACTGTCATTCGCAGCGGATAGTTGTGAATCGCGATCGCCAAGCACGTATGCAATTCCGCTTTTGCCTTGCGTCCATCGAGAAATGCCGTCGAAGCCGTCGGCGTCGGTGCCGCTGCGCTCCACGAACCGCCCGGCCACGACATCGTCGAGTTCCACGAGGCCGGAGTCGTATCGAAATCGCAGGCTTTTGACCGAGGCCCAACGATCGCCGCCACTCGCAGCATAAGCCTGCTGTAACACGCGCGTGGCACGGACCGCGGAGCGGTCGACCTGGGGCTGGGCGGTCGCCAGGACGGCCGCAAGCAGAAGACTCATGGAACCGATTGTGACACGGCGCCTACTCGGCCGTCTTGAACAAACTCAACGTTTTCTGGTCTGGCGATACGCGCCGGGCGACATCCCGATGGTTGCGCGAAAGACCCGCGTGAAGTGGCTTTGATCCGAAAAACCAGCCGATTGTGCGATCGACGAGAGCGGAAGATCGCTCGCGGCTAAAGCCTCGCACGCGCGTCGCGCGCGAAGGACGCGCAAGTAACCGGCAACCGTGCAGCGGAACGTGCGGCGAAATTCTCGCGCGACGTGCACGGGATGCACGCCGGCAACGTTCGCCAAGTCGTCCATCGAAATGCGTCGCTCGGTCGGATCGTGGAGCGCATCGACCACGCGGCCTAACCATTTATGATTCCGTTCGTTCGAAACGCGATCGCAAAACGCCGTGACGAACGCTTCTAGGACTAGACTTTCTAATGCCAGCGAGGATGCGTCATCGTTACGTTGCAACTCCGTCTCGATCGCGTCGGCCAACCCACTGTAGCTGTTCGAGCGCTGCTCGAATGGCTGTTGTAATACCGGCGCGATATTATTCAGAATACGCGCGCGCGCAGGGTCGAACTCGACGTTGAGGAGTCGTACTCCCGAAGGCCCGTGAACGTTGGAGTGGCGCTCTCCCGCCGGGTGCACGATCAGCATGTCTGGTTCGCACCAGCGCTCCCGCTTTTCGAACGTTTCGCGATAGTGCCCGTGCCGCACGAACGTTACGTTCGTGGATGCATGTTCGTGTTGCTCCAAAGCGCTTTCAGGACGATATCGCGTCGTCGTAAAACGAAACCCGGTTTCGAGAGAACGACTGACATCCGGAGTTCCAAGGAGGTCGCTTTGCTGCACGCCGAGAGATTCCGCAGGCCGCCTGCAAGTCCCGTGCGGCTTTAATAAGGCCGCATTGAGGCAAGAGCGGTTCGTCAGTAGCTACGGAGGGAACGAAAGGGCCCTTATGAACAAAAATGACGGCGAGCAGCAAGATCCTCAGAAGAACGAACGCGATGAAAGCGACGATCCGAAACGCGCGGCGCGCGAAGCGTCGGAGGGAGACGAGAAGTCTTCCTGACGGACTAGAGAAAACGGACTAAGTCTAGTCCACTCGTTCACAAAAAAATGACGCAATCTTAACCGCTTTTCGTCGCTTTTTCAGCCGTTTGCATTCACGCGTGGGTCTCGTTCGGCGCGAAAACGGGACACGATCACCGAGGCAGCCGAATTTGTGACACAAAGGACGTTTCCAAAATGTTAACCGGTGGACTAAGTCTAGTCCGAATTTGCTAGCGTACGCACCGGTCGCGCTCTCGCCGTCCGCGGCATGGCTGTTGCGCTACGCCGAGCGCGCGAAGCGAAATCCTCAGGCGATCACTGCTGCGAGAACGGCCACCGGAACGATGGCATAAATCGAATCCGCGAAGCTCGAGCGTGGCTATCAGCGGCACGTCAAAAGCGCCGGCGACGAATTCGACCTCAGCGAGTACCTCGATTGGTATCTCGGAAAGCGACACCGCGACAATCTCGAAACGGGATGCACGATGACTGCATCGGGCAGCGAGATCGCGCGCCAAGGAAAGAAAGTGAGTCGGGCGTTTGCTGACGGCTTTGCCAAGTTCGTGGGTAATTCGAAGTCGGGCTCGAGTGATCGCGAACGCGCCTTGGCGATTGCGTCAGCGGCGATCGGCGCGGTTATCGTTTCCCGTTCAGTAGCGAAGGCGGAGCCGAAATTAGCGGACGAGATCCTCGCTGCGTCGCGACTTATTGCTGGGGAGATGGCCGGCTTGCGCTCGAAGTAAGGCGATATGACCGCATGGCAGCCTGTCATCCCGCAAAATCTCCGCGTAAGAGCTGGCGGCCGATCTGGAACGGCTAAACTTCTCGCTACTGATCGCGAGCGGATTAGTCGACTTTTGAACGGCGAACCCGTTGACTCGTCGACTGCATTGCGGATTATCGATTCGGAGTATACGCTAGATCGCGCGTTGCGAGTGTTTTACCCGGACGAGTTGGGACCGTGGCTCAGTGAACCCGAGCCGTTGCTTGGCGGAGCAATCCCGCTGAACGTTCTGGCCGTTAGCCGCGCTGGATCCTCCGTCTAAAGTTTATGAGAAAGATCAACCTTGGCGAAAAGTTCGGTCTGTTCCACGAAACGTGGCAGCCGAAGATCGTCGGTGAGCTCAACGATTTTCACGTCAAGCTCGTGAAGGTCGAGGGAGAATTTGTCTGGCACCATCACGAGGTCGAAGACGAGTTGTTCATGGTGATCGAGGGCGAAATCGCTATGCACTACCGCGACGGCGATGACGAGCGTGTCGAACGCTTCGGTCCGGGCGAATTTTTAATCGTGCCGCACGGCGTCGAGCACAAACCAGTTGCCGCGTTACCGACCAAGCTGCTGCTGCTCGAGCCAAAGACTACGGTGAATACTGGCACCGCCGCCGGAGGGCGAACGGCTCAGCCCGAGTGGATATAGCTTCCCAAGTCGCCGGCGAGGTTTTTGAAACGGCGCACGTCGGCGGCACTTCTTTGGCACATCACCATCACGCGGCGCCATACGTGGCGATCGTTCTAAACGGCGCGTATGTCGAGGTCAACGACACGGTGCCGGAGTTTCGCGGCCAAGGTACTGTCGTAGTTCACGGAGCGGGAGAAAATCACGCCGATCGTTTTGCGAGCGATACGCGTTGTCTCAACGTCGAGTTACCCAACGATGTTCTGAATCCGGCAGACTGGGACGGCACAACAGCGCAAGCCGCAATGCTCGCCGCGGCGAAATCCGTAGTGATAGCGTTTTACCGCGATCCAGCGACGCTCTCTGAGGCCGTGCGTAAGCTTTGCGCGGCGTTGCGGCATCGGGTAACGGATGCGGCAGAACGCCCGTTGTGGCTCAAGCGAGTGATAGACGAGTTTCCCTGGACCGAAGCTGTCCCGTTACGCGAAGCGGCTGCGCTCGCAGGCCTGCATGAGACGCACTTCAGTCGCGCGTTCCGTCAGCACACGGGCATG
>JBDTKL010000310.1:0-5703 GCA_039935355.1 Candidatus Tumulicola sp. | reverse complement strand
TGATCGCGCTCGACCTCGATGGAACGCTCGTCGATTACGACGGTAACGTTTCGCCCGAGAATCGGCGGGCCGTTCGAGATGCCGTGAACGCCGGGATACGCGTCGCGCTCGTCACCGGCCGCGGAGCCGATTTGCCGGCGCGGCTGGTGCGCGAACTCCGGCTGAACGTTTCGTCGATCTGCGCGCACGGGGCCCTAACCAAAGACTTTTTATCGGGCCGTACGATCGGTCACATACCGGTGCCGCTACAGCACGCCGTCACGTTGCTCGAATATGCGGAGCGCCGCGGTTTGGACGCGGCCGTGTATTCGGAAGAGCGCTTTTTGCGAGCGCACGGTGCGCCGCTGCACATGGAGGATATGTGGCTTCCGCATTGGCACGCCGTCGCTTCTCTGCGCGAAGCCGTCAGCACGCCGCCGACGTTCTTGCGCTTCTTCGGGAGCGAGGCGGTCGCAGAGATCCGCTCGACGTTCGCACACCTGCCGTTACATTTCAAACACGAAGTGTTCGGCGATCTCGAAGAGTGCGCCGTTACGAGCGTCGACGCAACCAAGGAAATCGCGCTCTCACGATTGTGCGCCGACCTACACGTTGCACCCGAACGCGTTCTCGCAATCGGCGATTCGCGCAACGACGTGCCGATGTTGCGTTGGGCCGGCATCGGCGTCGCGATGGGGAACGCGTTGCCGGAGATCCGGCGCGAAGTCGGCCGAATCACAAGCGATTGCCGCGACGACGGAGCGGCCGAGGCCATCCGCCGCTACGCCTTGCACGACGTTCCAGACGCATTGAGCGCGTGACCGTTCGCGTCGTGGGGTTTGCGCGAGCGCGCGAATTGCTCGCGGACCGCGGCCAGGTATCCGTTGCCGACGGCGGTTCCATCGCCGATGCGTGGGCGCAGCTCGTCACCGCAATTCCCGAACTCTCCGAATTGAGCGCGTCGGTGCGCTTTGCAGTGGATGGCGCGTTGACCCGCCCCGAGTACGGTTTGCGTGACGGGCAAGAACTCGCGATCTTACCGCCGGTAGGCGGCGGATGAGCATGAGCATCGAGAGCGAGGCGATCGACCCGCGCGCCGTTGAGGACCGGGTGCGAGCGCCTGGCTTTGGCGGCGTCGTGACGTTCGTGGGCGTCGTTCGCGACACCGAAGATGGCCGTGCGGTTGCGGCGTTGGAGTACGAAGCGTACGAATCGCTGGCGCTCTCCGAGTTCGATGCCATCGCCGTCGAAGTTACGGCCCGGTTCGGTAACGTGCGTTTGGCGATTGCGCACCGCGTCGGACGCGTTGCAGCGGGCGAAATTGCGGTCGCCGTTTGCGCGGCGTCCGAGCATCGAAAGGCCGCTTTTGCAGCCTGCGAATTCGCCATCGACGCGGTCAAGGCGCGAGCGGCTATTTGGAAGCGCGAGATGTACGCCGACGGCCGTGCGGCCTGGAAGGCGAACGCGTAACATGCCCGACGTCGAACTGCTGCGCGTTCCGGCTCCCGAAAATGGCGTTACGGTGTTGCGGTACGAGCCGCGTCGGGCGCGCGGTGTGTCGATCGTCGCCGGGCACGGCTATTCGTCGAGCAAGCACAATCTAGATTTTCTGTGTGCGTTTCTCGCCAGTCATGGATTCGGCGTCTTCAGTTTGGATTTTCCCGGCCACAAACTCGGCGCCAGCGGCGGTGTGTTGCGCGGAATCGACGACTGCACGGCGGCGATGTCGTCCGTCGTTCGATTCGCCCGCGATCGTGGCGAAACGACCCTGTATGCAATGGGCCACAGCATGGGCGGAATGACCGCGCTGTTTACGACTGCGCTCGATCCAGAGATAACCGGATGCGTCGCAATCGCGACCGGTTTCGGCCGTCCGACGTCGTTAAGCGCGTTGCGCCAAGCCGGCGCGACCGACTTTCGCTCGAGCTACGTCGACGGCGTGACGCTGCAAGAGTTGGTCGCCGGCATCGATCGCACGTACGAACGGCTTCTGCCCAAGCTCGCCGGGCGTCCGGTGCTCTACGTGGCGGCCGATCGCGACTCGATGGTCAGCCCGTCGAGCGTGCGGGAACTCTTCGAACGCGCCCCCGAGCCGAAAACATTCGTAACCATCGATAGCGATCATACCTACGCGGGAGAGCGCTCGCGCGCAGCAGTGTTGCAGTGGTTGGATCGACTGCATCCCCGGCCGTGATGATCGACGCAGAGGCAGTTCGCCGATATAGCCGGCAACTGTTGGTTCCGGAAATCGGCGTCGCGGGTCAAGAGCGGTTGATGGCGTCGTCGGTGTTGACGGTCGGCGCCGGCGGATTAGGATCGCCGGCGTTGCAAGTACTGGCAGCCGCCGGAGTCGGACGCATCACGGTGATCGATCCCGATACCGTCGACGAAACGAATCTCCATCGTCAAACGATTTTCACGACGGCAGACGTGGGTCGCCCGAAAGCATCGACCGCGGCAAAACGTCTCCGCGAGCTGAACCCCCGAGTCGAGGTGTGCGCGATCGACGAAGCGTTCGGTGAAGGTAACGGGCGCAGTCTCGTTCGCGACCACGACGTGGTGCTGGATTGCACCGATCGATTCACGGCGCGATACGCAGTCAACGATGCGTGCGTACTCGAGGGTCGTCCCGATGTATCGGCATCGATCTTCCGTTTCGAGGGAACCTTGTCGGTGTTTGCGGCTGGTGGCCCGTGTTATCGATGTCTCTATCCGCAACCGCCGGCCGGGGCTGCCGGTGGATGTGCGGAAGCCGGTGTCGTCGGCTCCGTTGCAGCCATCCTGGGAGCGTGGCAGGCGAACGAAGCATTGAAAATCCTCGCTCGCGCGGGAAGGCCGTTGTACGGCCGAATAATCCTATTCGATGGCGCCGCGGCCGGCGTGCGCGAGATCGGTTTCGAACGCGACCCGCAATGCGCCGTGTGCGGAGACCATCCGGTGATTCACGAATTGCGCATCGTCGAGGGCGGCGCACCCGAAGTCGTCGAGGTCGAAGTAAGCGAGCTGGACGAAGCGTTACGTTCCGCCTCGCTGCTCGACATTCGCGAGCCGCACGAAGCCGTTTTGGGAAGCATCGACGGCGCGATTGCTATCCCGTTCTCGCAGCTCGAGTCGAGAATGGACGAGCTCGACATGCGTCGCGCGTACGTCGTCGCGTGTCGCATCGGTGTGAAATCGCGATGGGCCGCCGAGCGATTACGAGCTGCAGGCGCGCAACGGGTCGCGCATCTGCGCGGCGGATTGCTGGCGTACGCGGCGGCGCGGCACGCATGGGAGCGCATCGTATGACGGACAAGCCATTTGGAACCTCGGGTGTTTGCGTGGCGACGATCGGGCAAGGCACGTGGGACGTTCCCGAACGCGGCGCGGCGTCGAAGGAAGCGACGCGCGCGATTCGTCGCGGCATCGATCTCGGAATGACACACATCGACACCGCAGAGATGTACGGCTCCGGTCGCGTCGAGGAATTTCTCGGCACGGCGCTGGAGGGCGTGGAACGTGAGCGTTTGTTCGTTACTACGAAAGTGCTGCCGTCAAACGCATCCTACCGCGGAACCCTCGACGCAGCCGATCGAAGCCTGCGCCGGTTGCGAATGGACTACGTCGATGTATACTTACTGCACTGGCCGGCCGAGGATCCACTCGAGGAAACGATGCGTGCGATGGCCCGTTTGGTCGCCGATGGGAAAGCCCGGTTCGTCGGCGTCAGTAATTTCGACGTTCCGGAAATGCTGGAAGCAGCGTCCCATCTGGACGGTATTCCGCTCGCGTGCAATCAGGTGTTGTACCATCTGCGCGAGCGCACGGTCGAACGCCGCGTAATTCCGGCGGCTCGCGAACGAGGCATCGCGATCGTCGGGTACACCCCGTTCGGACGTGGCAGCCTCCCGCATTCGAACGTCCTCGACGGTGTCGCCACCAAACACGCGGCGACCGTCCGCCAGGTCATCCTCGCCTTCCTCACGCGGTTCGAAAACACGTTCGCGATTCCGAAAGCATCGCAGATCGCGCATGTCGAGGAAAACGCCGGCGCCGGCGACGTACGGCTGGACGATGACGATATCGCCGCGATCGACGCAGCTTTTCCGGCGGGTGACGCTCGCCGGCTTCCAACGTTGTGAACGACGAACGCGTCGCGCTCAAGCGCATAGCCGTCGATGCGGCGCGCGCTGCGGGGGCCGGCGCGGTCCGCGTCACGTCCGCCGCGCCGGACCGTGACGCGCGACGACACATGCGCGAGTCGTTTGCTCGCGGCGATTTGGAAACGTGGGGCTACGACGACGCATATGCCGAGCGGGCTTCGGACCCGTCGACCATCGCAGCCGGTGCGCGCAGCGTGATTTGCTGTGCGTTTGCGTACGCGTCATCGCCGCCGCGCGGCCGCGATTCGTTGTCCGGGCGCGTTTCGAATTATGCGTGGTCGAGCGACTATCACTCGCGCGTTCGAATCGCTCTCCAACGTATCGCCGGCGCGCTCGACGTGGCGTGCGGCAGACCGGTCGCGACCTTAGCCTGCGATACGCGTCCGCTGAGCGAACGCGCCTTCGCCGCGCGAGCCGGACTCGGATGGATCGGCAAGCATACCAACTTGATCGCCTCCAAGCTCGGCTCGTACGTGTTTTTGGGCGAAGTGTTTTCGACTGTTGAAATCGAGCCCGACGCGCCGCTGCAAACGTCGTGCGGGGAGTGTTCTCGCTGCGTCGCAGCCTGCCCGACGGGCGCCTTACGGGGCGACTACACGATCGACGCGCGGCGGTGCATATCGGATTTAACCCAACGTACCAGCGCGATACCGCGCGATCTGCGACCGCTCGTCGGGCAGTGGGTGTGGGGCTGCGATACGTGTCAGGAAGTTTGTCCGCCAACTCGTTTGGCCGGCGACGCCGGTGATTCCAACGCGTTGCCGCTCGACCCAAGAGCGGCCGAACCGTCGCTGTTGGAGATGCTGGAACTACGATCGGGCGCATTCAAGCGCCGGTATCGCGCGACTGCGATGGGTTGGCGAGGCGCCGCCGTCTTGCGGCGCAATGCCGCAGTGGCGCTTGGCAACACCCTCGACCGGGCCGCCATTCCGGCGCTCGCCCGAGCGCTCGAAGGCGATCCCCATCCGTTGGTCCGCGGCCACGCAGCGTGGGCGCTTGGCCGGATCGGGGCGCCGGCCGGGATGGACGCGTTACGCAGGCGCCGCTCAGTGGAAACTGATATCGAAGTATGTGAAGAAATAGATGACGCGTTGCGGGCTCGCGCCCCATCCGTAAGGAGTGCCTCTTGAAGTACGTTTCGGCCCTTTTGGCGATCGCGTCCCTCGCCGTCTCTCTCACCGCGCCCGCGAAAGCGCAAGACGATCTGATCGCCCGCATGTCGGCCATCAATCCGAACCTTCGCGCCTTTACCGCCGACATGCACGTGAACGTCGCGATGAAATCGTTTCCGTTCGTGAACTTCGCACTGGAAGGTACGTACTATCACCGGGCGCCCGATCAAGATAAAGTGGTATTCAGCAGTGGCGTTCCGGCCGTCGCCCAACAGTTCAACAAGCTCTACGCGCACATCGAGCCTCCGTCGCGATGGCTCGACCTGTACGATGTCAAAGTCGTGTCGGACGATGGAACGATCACCACGTACCGGCTGAAGCCGCGCAAGCAGGGTAACGTCGACCATATCGACGCGCGCGCCAGCGATCGCCACGCGACCGTACAATGGCTTCGCTGGAACTACGTTAAC
>JBDTKL010000309.1:0-4929 GCA_039935355.1 Candidatus Tumulicola sp. | reverse complement strand
TGCGTGGAGCGGGCGCGCGTTTGTCGCGAGCGCTGGCATCGCTTTTCCTCGATTCGGCCGCCGAACGAGGCTATACCGAAGTTTCGCCGCCGTATCTCGTCAGCCGGGCGACGATGTGGTCGACCGGACAGCTGAGCAAGTTTGCCGATGCGATGTTCCGCGATCCCGATGCGGACTTATTCATGATACCGACCGCCGAAGTGCCTCTCACGGCGATGCACGGCGGTGAAATTCTCAATGCAACGACCTTGCCGCGCCAGTACACGGCGTATACACCGTGCTTTCGAAAGGAAGCCGGTGCCGCCGGCAAAGACACGCGCGGCCTTATTCGCCAGCATCAATTCGAAAAAGTAGAACTCGTTTGGCTGGCCGATCCCGCATCGTCGTTCGACGCGCTCGAACGCCTCGTGTCCGACGCCGAACGCGTGCTACAAGCGCTCGGACTTCCGTATCGGGTCGTATCGTTGTGCGCCGGGGACACCGGATTCAACGCGGCAAAAACCTACGACCTGGAAGTATGGCTGCCTTCGGCCGCGACCTACCGCGAGATCAGTTCGTGTTCGAACTGCACCGACTTTCAAGCGCGCAGGTCGGCGATTCGTATGCGGCGAGCGGACGGTAAGCCCGAATTGGTGCATACGCTCAATGGCTCGGCGCTCGCGATCGGAAGAACCGTCGCCGCAGTTTTAGAAAACTATCAACGCGAAGACGGCTCGGTCGACATGCCGCCGGCGCTCGTACCCTACACCGGCTTCGATCGCATCCTTCCAGAAGAACTCAGATAATTCGTTCGTTGCGGCCGAGCGCCGCCAACAGCGCATCGACCGACAGCGAACGTTCCGGGGCGGGGCTTCCGGGCGGATATACCGCCTCGACGTGTACCCGCGTTTGTCGCTCGTCGATCGAGCTGAGACTGCAGCGTAGCCGTTCGCTGCGCACTAATCCGAACGCGACTTCGATCGTCTGCCCATCATCGGACGTAACGTGCGCGCCGAGCACATCGGCGACCGCGCGGCGCACGCGCGTTGCAGTATCTTCGCAACTCGCGGAAACCGTTACCTCGCCGTGCGGACGCAAACCGACCGGCCGGCGTTGCCGCCGCAAGTCGAGCCAACGCAGGATAAAACTCACGGCACGATCGCGCGCCGGTTATGAAAGCTCGCGGATCAGCTCCATGAGCTGCTGACGATCGAGATAGCGAATGTGCCCGCGCTCGCGCTGCAACGCGCTGCGCGCCTCCAGCTCGGCGATCGCCCGGGCGGCGACTTCTTTCACCGTCCCGGCCGCGGCGGCAATTTGCGATTGCGTAATCGTGGACAAGCTCGGCGACGCCGGAACCAGCCCTCGCTCGGGCATGGCGTACGGCAACAAGACGCGAGCGATGCGGGCCAAGATTGGCAACGCACCCTGCGCGGTGATCGTATCGTTGACTTCACGCAGTCGCTGCGCGATCACGACGCCGAGCGCCGTCGTTAGCTGCGGATGGCGGAAAGCTGCTTCCTCGACCAAATCCCACGGCAGTTTGATGATGCGGGCAGTTTTCGAAAACGCCACGATGCGCGCGTTGGAAAGGCCGCGATCGAAGTACTCGGCCACGCCAAATACTTCGTGCGGAAAAATTTCGTACAAGATGCGCTCGCGGTCGACATCGTGTCCCTTGGCCCGAACGACGATGCCTTCGGTCACCACGCCGATAAACGGCCAACTGGAATTTTCAGCAACGAGCGCTTGCCCGCGGCGACCGGTCTGGGGGATTGCCGACGCGGTCAGCTCGTCGAGTACCTCCACGCCGAGCCCGTGGAAAGCAGGGCAACCGGCCAAGAACTGCGCCAGCGGATTTCGCTCGCTCGTTCGGCCCGGACGGGGCGTAATGCTAACGCGCCACAAGCCACGCCCCACTCGACGGGTTTCTACGATATAATGTTCGGGATGCTCTTGCGTGATGCGGGCGGAGAGGCCGCGCGGTTCGTGTTCGGTGATGAAGGTGAGCGCGGTTCCGGCCGGCAGGCGGTCGAGGGCCTCGCGGATGAGATTAGGACGGTCCCAAAAAGGAAGACCCCTAAGATCGATTTCAGAAGGGCTCGTCACGCCGGTCACGTTCTCGGCAAGCAAAGCGCTCTACTCCTTAGAACGAGCATTTGAGAGGACGATAGGATGATACGATTTTCGGGTTTGCGCCAATTGGCGTGCGCCGCAGTGATGGGGGCAACGGTCGCATGGCCGCTCGCCGCTGCCGCCGACGATACCGCGAGCGCGCCGTACACGCATTACTCGACTGCGATTACGACCGTGTACGGATCGCAGTATCCGATCGCCGGGCACCTCGACCTGCAGCTATACGCCAGCGGTATCGTAAGAGGTTACTATCACAACGCGTACCAGAAGGCGTTCATTCAAGTCGTGGGCGGTCGAGACGGCTCGTACATGTGGTTCGATATCGGACCCAGTCCGGTCGATCTCGGGCTCGGCGTCGCGAACAACGCACGGCTGCACATCGTCGCAACGATGAACTCCGACGGCTCGTTCCGCGGCCAGGCGTTTCCGCTCAATCCTGGCCTCGCGGCCGCCTTCTCCTCGCCGGCCCAGGCCGGCGGCGGTGACGCGCGCTATCCGACGAGCCAGGTCGGGCAATCACAGTTCAGCGTCTCGCCCAACAACGACGATGGTCCCGGCCAGCAATACATCTTCGCCGGTAAACCGGCCGATCCGAGCGGCGAGGACTATCCGGCCTCCACGCCCGCACCTACTCCCTAGAAAGCGGCGAGCGGCGCACCTCCGGGCGCGCCACGTGCTCCGGCCGGATACCCAGCCCGACAAGACGGGCGGGTATCCGCGTTAGGAAGGGCAGCCGCCCAACGAGTTTTGGAACCGCCCGCAGCATCGGAGAACTTCCGGTACGTAAGACGCGGCCGATCACATGACGGCCCACCATCACCTGTAATGCTTGCGTCACGCGCGCCGCAAACTCGCGACGGCGTTGAATGCGGCGCAGCGTTCGAAGGCTGACTGGCCCCTCGAGCAACTCGCTCGCCAGCATGTTGGCGGCAGCGACGGCATCTTGAATCGCCAGGTTGATGCCGACGCCGCCGATCGGCGACATCGCGTGGGCCGCGTCACCCAAACAGAGCAATCCGGAGCGGTACCACCGGCGCAAACGGTCGACGCGCACCGTCAACAACCGGACATCATCCCAGCTGGCAATTTCGCTAAGGCGATCTCGCAGAAAGGGCACGGTCTCGGCGATTTCATCTCGGAACGCCTCTAAACCGCGCTCGTGAAGTCCGTCTATCGCCCCCTTGGGTATCACGTACGCCGACTGCCAATACTCACCGCGATCGATGAGCGCTAGGATCCGCCCGTTCCGAACGTAGCCGAACGTATCGTGCGGGTCGTCGTCGCGTTTGGAAACGCGCAACCACAGCACGTCCATGGGTGCACCGACGTCGATCACGTCGAGTCCGGCTCGATCGCGTACGACCGATCCGCGTCCGTCGGCCGCTACGGTCAGCGCGGCCCGCACCTCGATGGGTCCTTCCGGAGTCGCCGCGCACACGCCCACGATCCGATCGCCGTCGAGCAGTACGTCTTCGACCGCGGCGTGCATACGCAAGCGGAAATTCGGATACCGCGCGGCTTGGCCGGCTAAAAAGTTGAGAAACTCCCACTGCGGCATGAACGCCAAAAAACGACAGCGCGCACGAAGTCGCGTGAAATCGGCGACGGTCACGGTGGCGTCGCCCACCTTCCCCGCCAAGCGCGTCACCCGCTGGTGCGGCTGCTGCAAGAACGCTTCTAGAACTCCGAGTTCCGACATGACGTCGAGCGTGGACGGGTGAATCGTATCGCCGCGAAAATCGCGTAGAAAATCGGCATGTTTCTCCAACACGACGACGTCGACGCCGGCGCGAGCCAACAACAGGCCGAGCATCATGCCGGCCGGTCCTGCGCCGGCGACGCAACACTGCGCCTGAATCGTAGTCGTGGACGTCATGCTCGAATCAGCGCTTCACTCCGCACGTTCGGCGGGCCTGGCGACACGCGTCGCGGACTTGCGGCACTGCCTGCCGAACTGCCGCGAATGGCCTTGTCGCACGTCATACTGCACATCGGGTTGTGCAGCGCCATCGCCCGAGCTAGCGAGTCGACCCGCTTCGATCTTCAGCTTCGCCTCGTCGACTTGCGCGGCAACGTCCGGCTCACGCGCGGTTTTCGTATAGAACGCGGCGACGACGACGCACCCAAGATCGTCGAGTTCGATATCGCTCCCGGCACCTATGGCTTGAGCGCGGTGGTCCCAAAATACGGTTGCTCGTCCTCCGACTTCATCACGATCCTCGACGGCCACGATCGAAGCGTCAACGAAACCTTGGCAACCGGTGCGCCGACGCCGCCCAAAACGGTGCTGATCTCCGGTTCGTCCCCGCAATCGTTCCTCTACGTCAACCCGACGTTCGTGCTGCTGAATAAGAACACCAGCGCATGTAATAAGCCGGCGGTCGACTTCGTCCCGCTGCAGGTCAGCGTCGAAAACGATCAGGACGCCTACTATGCGGCCCTCGACACCGACCCCGGCGGAATTTCCGGCCCGGTTCAGCTCGCATTACGGTTGAAAACGCCGACGCATCAGTATCATTACATCCGAGTACCGTTACCGTTTCCCCCTTCCTGGGGAGGCTGGCCAGAGATGGTGCATTTCGACGTTACGCAGGGTGAGGTAGACGATTTGGCCACACAACCGGTCAACACGTTGCTCTGTCTCAAGCTGTGGGAAACGAAAGTCCACCTTTGACAGAGCGAATTGCCGCAGGCCGGCAGTTGCCCCCGTCCGCATTGGCGCTTGCGGCGCTTGGAATCGTGTTCGGCGACATTGGAACCAGCCCGCTGTACGCGTTCCGCCAGTGTTTTACCAGCGTTTTGCACATCGAGCCA
>JBDTKL010000308.1:0-5709 GCA_039935355.1 Candidatus Tumulicola sp. | reverse complement strand
CGCCGTTACGACGGCGTCTATCATTGGCACCTCGCTCGCGTCGTACCGGTGCGCAACGACAAGGGCGAAATTCTTAGTTGGTACGGCAGCGTCGTCGACATCGAAGCGCAAAAACAAGCACTTGCGCGCACGAAGCAGATCGCAGATACACTTCAGGAAGCGTTCTTGCCGCCGCGGTTGCCGCAACGCGATCGTCTGCAGGTCGACGCCGTCTATGTAAGCGCGGACGAAGACGGGCGCGCCGGAGGCGATTGGTACGACGCGTTCGAGCTGCCGGATGGCCGGCTCGGGTTTTCCGTAGGAGACGTCGGAGGACACGGACTCGGGGCTTCCGTTTTGATGTGCAAGTTGCGTCAATCCATCTTAACGCTGGCGCGCATCAACGACGATCCTGCGCAGGTTTTGGGCGAGGTCAACCGCATTTTGCGGATGGATGACCCCGATACATTCGTCACCGCAATCGCCGGATTCGTAACAGCGGATGGGTCCGCGATACATTACGCATCCGCCGGACACCCACCACCGATGATAGCGAACAATTTGGGCACACCGTCTCACATCCCGATCAGTGGAGGGCTACCGCTCGGCGTGGCCGAGGAGCTGCGGTTGAAAACGCGCGTTTTGCCTGTGGAAACCGATGCCGTGGTCGCGTTTTACACCGACGGGCTCACGGAATATGCACGCAACGCCGTTGAGGGTGAGGCGCGGCTCGGCGCGGTGCTTTCCACGCTCCTTAGCGACATGGGGCGCGAAAGCCCGGCCAAATATGCCGTCGACATGGTGCTGCAAGGCCGGCTCCCGCCGGACGACGTGGCCCTACTTGTCATGCAATTTTCAACCGGCGAAGCACGCCATGCGCGTCACGGTCCGTTGGCCAACAAGGAGTGGCGTTTCCACGCGAGCGATGCCAAAGCCGCGCACGTGGCGCGCACCGAGGTGGGCGCGTTTCTTCGTAAGACCTGCGGCGAAACGGAAGAAACGTTTCAGAGCGAGCTAATTATCGGGGAGCTCCTCGCCAATACCGTCGAGCACGCGCCCGGCTTGGTGCATCTGCTTCTCGAATGGACCGGCGATCATTACGCGCTGACCGTTCGCGATAGTGGGCCGGGTTTCGAATCGGTGGCGCCGGAACTCCCTTCTGACGTCATGTCCGAAGGGAGTCGCGGCCTGTTTATCATCGGAGCTTTGGCATCCGACGTACAGAAAGAGCCGTTGCCGGGCGGCGGTGTCGAGATGCGTGTGACTCTGCCGCTACGGCCGATCGGCTAACGAACCAGAAGGCAGAAGAAACCGGAGCGAGCTAGAAAGGCCGATTCATGATTGAACCAGATCGTCCGTCCCCGCATCACCAAAAGGCAACGGAGAAACAGTTGTTAGCCGAATTCTCGAAGAGAGACCAGGCGGTGCTAAAAGAACGATTGAGCCAAGATGCCTACCGGCACTTCGAGGATGCGCTGCACGGAAAGCACGTGCCGACGCAAGACGAAATCGCCGAATGGAAGCGGGTTAGCGGAAACTAATCGCAGGATGCGTCGCTCGATCGGGTTTCGATTGATGCTACTGGCATCGCTGGCGTTGATGACCCTGGGAGCGAACGACGGCGAATCCTCAAAGCCATTCCCCCCCGCGCTTGCCGATATGCTCGTTCGCGATCCCGACGTCGCCCCGTGCGCTCAGAACGCGCACGCCGCATCGAATGCGGCGTACGCGAGTGCAAACTTTGATTTCTCCCGCGTCAAACTGACCGGCGGCGCACAAATGATCGTCGTCACCGGCGGCGGCAGTTGTGTTTGCGGGAACGCGAACTGCAAGGTTGTCGTGTTCGAACAGACCGGCGACGCATATAAGTCCGTCCTTTCCGATTATGGGATCGACTGGAAGGTGCGGCCCGATGGCACCGCCGTCGTCACTTCGCACGACAGCGCCGCGGTCGTTTTTCGTACGTCGTATCGCTGGAATGGGAAAGCATATACAGTCTCTGCGACAGATATGGTCTACGTGCCGAGTAACGTCGCAAAGCCGGCACGCCGTAACATCACGTTCGCTCCGGGAGCATCCTCGACGGTCATACGCGGAGATAAGCTGACGCTCGGATTCGAAGACGAGTGGAGTTTTTCCGCTCGTGCCGGCCAGACGCTCACGCTCACGCTCGTCGAGCACGATCGCCACTTCGGATCGTTTTCGGTGCGAAGCGATGCAGAAACACTGGGCACCGCGAGCACGGGGACGCTTCGCGTCGCGTTACCGCAATCGCGCCGGTACGAAATTACCGTGGAAGGCGGGGATGAATCATTTTCGAAGTACGCCTTGAACGTAACGATTCGCTAACAGTCCCACTTCCCGAGGAATTGGCGTAAATCGCCGATCGAACCCGCATAGTAGTAGTGCGGTTCGTCGTAGCGCAGGTTATCGATGACATACCACGGACCGCGCTGGTAAACGACGACCGTAACGTGACGTATCGCGTTGGGCTGCTCGCTGAAGGACCGCAACGAAACGGGCACGAGGATGCTGGTTCCTTCCCTACGAGGCACCCCGACAGCGTATGAGGACGCCGACGACGACGCATTGACGAATGGATCGAATGCAAGGTTGTTGGCGCACCCGGCGCACGGCGAGACGCTGAACCCTCCGCCAGTAGCATACGAAGTTGAGAGCTCCTCAAACAAAGAGTCGTTGAGAAGCGCTTTTGTGGCCAGCATGTGTTCTTCGATGCGTCCGTGACTCGTGATGTAGAGGTCGTAGAAGGCTTTGACGACACCGAGCGGGCTGCCGGCACTACGTCTCAATGTATCGTCGAGCGGTAACGCGCCGGTCATCATCAAGAATTTGCGAAGATCCACGATCGGACCGGAATTGTAGTACCGTGGCTGGAGATACAGCAGATCGGAGATCGCATAGCGCGCTCCGGAGCGAGTCAAAACAAACGTGACATGTGAGGCCGCCTTCGGCAGGCCGGACTGTAGCGTCACCGCGACAAGGGCTCGATCGCCGGTTATGCGTACGCCGTCGATCGAATACGACGACGCGGCTGTCCGAGCGTACGAGAACGGATCGAACGTTTCGTACGGACACCGGCTGATGTCGACGTATCCCGGGCACGTATTAGCCGCGAATATTCCCGCGTCTGCACGGCTGAGCGCGCCGTAGAGCTGGGGTTCGAATAGTGCTTTCACCGTCGCGATCCGCTCACCGGCACGAGCGTTGCTAGCAATGTATCCGTCGTAGAAGGCGCGTACCGTCTGGGACGGCGCCGTTTCGCGGGCACGTGCCACGGAGGGCGACATTCCGGCCAGCATCAACACCACGAGCGAAAGAAATGACGCGTATTTCATCGGCTTCACCAGTAGGCGCCATTCGCTGAAAGGCCGGAGAGCGTCCTCTGCTGTCGGAGCGGGGCGTTCTCGACTCGTGACGTAACCAGACGGAGTGATCGTTCACCTCATCGACGGAACCTACGAATTGTTCCGCCATTTCTACGGACTTCGTCGAGTCAACGACGGCAAAGTACGCCGGTTCGGGGCGGTTGCCGGAGTGCTCAATACCGTGCTGCAAATGATCGATGAAGGCGCCACACACGTCGGCGTCGCGACAGATCACGTTATCGAGTCCTTTCGCAACAAGCTTTGGAACGGCTACAAGACGGGCGAAGGAATCGATCCCGCGCTCCGCACGCAGTTCGAGCCGCTCGAAGAAGCCCTGCGAGCGATGGGCGTTCCGGTATGGGCGATGGTCGAACTCGAGGCGGACGATGCGCTGGCCTCGGCGGCCGCGATTGCTTCGCCGGACTCGCGCGTCGAGAAAATTTGCATTTGGACTCCTGATAAAGATCTCGCGCAATGCGTCCGCGGAGATCGCATCGTGCAGGTCGACCGAAGAACCAAGGTCGTTCGAGATGCCGATGGCGTCCGAGCTAAGTTCGGCGTCGATCCCGAGCTGATACCGGACTATCTTGCGCTCGTCGGAGATTCGGCCGATGGGTATCCCGGCATCGCAGGCATCGGGGCGAAAGGCGCGGCCGCTCTCCTCAATCGCTACGGCGCGATCGAGCAATTTCCACCGCAAGAGTTGGGCGATCGTCAAACTCTCGCGCTGTCATTCAAAGAGCTTGCTCTCCTTCGAACCGATGCGGAACTCTTTGCGAACGTCGACGAACTGGAGTGGCACGGCCCTACCGCCGAGTTTCCGGCCATGTGTGAGCGGCTCGACGCCCCCGGCCTTCTCGCGCGGGCCACCAGAGCCGCACAAGCCTTTTCATAGGTTCTTTCCCGCGTGCATTGTCCCGAGCATCCTAAGCGCAACCTTTCCTGTTTGCTGCGGGTTTTGAGGCTGTTATCGAGGACGAGTCTGTGAGACACTCCTTCTCGTCCTCAAGCGCGATCTTTCGAGTGGTCGATAAATTGCGCCACACCGAAAGATAGGCCATCATCTCAATTTTTTCCGAATTTCCCCTGAATGCTGCGCTATTTCGCGGCATCGAAGACTTCAAATATTCCGAGGCCACGCCCATACAGCAGGCGGCTATTCCCGTTGCTCTGGCCGGCCGCGACGTCTTCGCGAGCGCTCCAACCGGCAGCGGCAAAACCGCCGCTTTCGGCATTCCGATGATCCAAAAACTGCTCGAGCGGCGGCCTGCCGGTCAGGCTGCGGCGCTGATCCTAACGCCCACGCGCGAGCTCGCACAGCAAATTACGCAGCATCTTGGACGGCTCGCGAAACACACTAAACTGCAAATTACGCCGATTTACGGAGGCGTGGGCATGCGCCCGCAGATCAAAGCCATGCGCCGCGGTACCGACATCATCGTCGCGACACCCGGGCGCCTGATGGATTTGATGCAGCAGGGCGAAGTCCGTCTCGACTCCATCGAGACGTTCGTGCTCGACGAAGCCGATCGTATGCTCGACATGGGCTTCCTTCCGCCCGTAAAGCGCATCGTCGCAAAGCTCCCGGCCCAGCGCCAGACGCTCTGCTTCTCGGCAACGCTCGATGGTGCGGTGGCGAAACTAGCGCGCGAGTTTCTCAACGATCCCGTGCGCATCGATTTAGCGCCCGCCTCTCCCGTCGCAACCGTAACACAATGGGTGTACGAAGTGGAAACGGAAAAGAAAACCGACCTCCTCGTGGATCTCCTCAAAGACGGGCGCATCTTCAATGCAATCGTTTTTACACGGACGAAGTCGCGGGCCGAGCGCGTGGCCGGCGCGCTGACTCGACATAACATCGACACAGAGCGCATACACGGCGATCGTTCGCAGGCGCAGCGCACGCGGGCGTTGGAGGCGTTTAAAAAAGGACGCTACAGGATCCTCGTCGCAACCGACGTCGCCTCACGGGGCATCGATATCGCCGATCTCGGCCACGTTATCAACTACGACGTGCCCAACGAACCGGCCGATTACATCCATCGCATCGGACGCACCGCGCGCGCTCAAAAAACCGGCGATGCGATTACGTTCGTTTCACGCGACGAGGCGCGCACGTTTGCGCGTATCGAAGGAGCGATCGGCGCACCTTTGAAGCGCAGCGAGCACGGCTTCATGGAGCCGGCATCGGCTCGAGCGTCTACGGTTGCGCCGCAAGTACACCGCCGTTCGTTTACCGCGCGTAGCCCGCATCGCAAGGTTGGCCGGCGCGTATCCAAAGCCGCGGCGAGATAGAGTTCACCCAGGCCTAATCTCCGGGAGGCTCTGAGAGCGAGACGTGACG
>JBDTKL010000307.1:0-2808 GCA_039935355.1 Candidatus Tumulicola sp. | reverse complement strand
CGTTTTGAACTTCGGCGCGGCGACTTGGTCGAAGGTCAGGTACGCCGCCCCAAAGAGAGCGAGAAATACTACGGCCTGATCCGGGTCGACAAGATTAACGATCTCGAGCCCGACGCGATCAAGGGTCGCCGCGTGTTCGAAAAAGGCACTCCGATCTATCCGCAGGAGCGCTTTAAGCTCGAAGTCCGCTCGACCCAGCTATCGACGCGCGTCATCGATCTTTTCTGTCCGATCGGCAAAGGCCAGCGCGCGCTCATCGTCTCGCCGCCGAAAGCCGGTAAGACGACGTTGCTCAAGAACATCGCCAATGCGATCTCGATCAACCATCCGGAAGCGCACATCATCGCGCTACTGGTCGACGAACGCCCCGAAGAAGTCACGGACATGCAACGCACCATCGACGGTGAAGTCGTCGCGTCGACCTTCGACGAGCATCCCGAGAATCACACCGCCGTTGCGGAGCTGGCGATGGAGCGGGCGAAGCGCCTCGTCGAGCAGGGCAAAGACGTCGTGATACTACTGGATTCCATCACGCGTCTGGCGCGTGCCTTCAACTCAGTCATCGCGAGCTCGGGGCGCACGCTGTCGGGCGGACTCGATACGGCCTCGCTGCATAAGCCGAAACGCTTTTTCGGCGCCGCGCGTAAGATCGAAGAAGGCGGATCGTTAACGATTATCGCTACGGCTCTGATCGAAACCGGTTCCAAGATGGACGACGTCATCTTCGAAGAGTTTAAGGGCACCGGCAACATGGAACTCAACCTGACGCGCAAACTCGCCGAGTCGCGCGTCTTCCCGGCAGTCGATATCAAACGTTCCGGAACGCGTCATGAAGAGCTATTGCTGTCGCCCGACGAGATGCGCAAGATTTGGATGCTGCGCCGGGCGACCGCCGTGCTCAACACGGGCGACATCACCGAGATCATTCTCGACAAGATGGCACAGACGCGCACCAACGACGAGTTCCTCCAGTCGGTGACGAAGGAAGCGCTTTCGATGTCGCGCGGTTACGAGGATAACGGCAAACACTAACGCCGGCGACGGCCCGGTTCGGCTCAACAAGTTTCTGGCGCGCTGCGGCGTCGCGTCGCGTCGCGCGGCCGACGAATTGATCGCTGCCGGTCGCGTTCGCATCAACGGACGCACGGTACGCGAGCTCGGAACGATGGTCGCCCCAGGCGACGCCGTCGATGTCAATGGGACGCCGGTTATGCCGGCGCCCGATTTTTCGTACATCGTGCTGCACAAACCGGTCGGAGTCGTTACGACCATGTCCGACCCGCAAGGGCGTCGCACCGTCGCCGACCTCATCGGTTCGTCCGCACGGGTCGTCCCCGTCGGACGCCTCGACTTCGATTCGGGGGGCGTGCTGTTACTGACGAACGACGGCGATCTTGCTCATCGTTTATCGCATCCGCGATACGGCGTCGAAAAAACCTATCGCGCCGTCGTGCGCGGCGAGCTGTTGCCGCGCGACGTCGAGCGTTTGATCGGCGGCATCCCGCTCGACGGCCGGCTCACCGCCCCGGCGAAGGTGCGCGTCGTTTCCCGTCGCCGCGCCGAAACCGTCGTCGATCTGACGTTGCACGAAGGCCGAAATCGACAGGTTCGGCGGATGTTCGAGGCAGTCGATCACCCCCTATTCTCACTAACGCGGTTACGCTACGGTCCGATCGCGCTCGGTGACCTGATGCCGGGCGCGTCGCGACCCTTGTTCGAAGCCGAGGTACGCGCGCTCGAGCGCCATCGTTCGGACGGAGCCTAGGGCACCAGAAGCGAATCCGGGGCCGATGCCCCCGCCCGATCGCCACCTCGTCCGACGCGGCACAACCGCTCAGCGAACCCTCGTAAAACTCCCCAACGGAGCCACCTTCGGTGGAGACGCCGTCGTATTGTGCGCCGGTCCATGCTCGGTGGAGTCCGAGGAACAGATCGAGACCACGGCGGCCGCGGTGGCGGCCGCGGGTGCCAGCGTGCTGCGCGGCGGCGCGTTCAAGCCGCGAACCTCTCCGTACGCGTTTCAAGGGTTGGGCCGGAACGGTTTGTCGCTCTTACGGTCGGCCGCCGATCGCCATCGCATGGGTGTCGTCACCGAAGTACTCGATCCGCGCGATGTGGAGATGGTCGCCGGATTCGCCGACATGTTACAGATCGGCGCGCGCAACATGCAAAACTTTGCGCTCTTGCGCGAGGCGGCAATGGCCGGCAAGCCAATTTTACTCAAGCGCGGTTTCGCCGCTACCGTCGACGAGTGGTTGATGGCGGCCGAATACGTCCTGATCGCCGGCAACCCGAACGTGGTGCTGTGCGAACGCGGCGTGCGCTCGTTCGATTCGACGACGCGTAACTTGCTCGACGTTTCGGTCGTTCCGTTGCTCCACGAAATGACGCATCTACCGGTCATGGTCGACCCGTCGCACGGTACCGGCGTCGCGCAGCTGGTCGAACCGATGAGCCTTGCCGCGGTGGCGGCGGGCGCGGATGCCGTGATGGTTGAAGTTCATCCCGACCCAGCGCACGCGGCGTCCGATGGCCCGCAGTCGTTGACGCCGGAACAATTCGCAGCGTTGTCTCGCAAGTTGGCGGAGGTCGCATCGGCGATCGGCCGCCGCGTTCCCGAACTCGGCATCGCCGTTTAGCTGTCGCACTCATACCGTTAACGCAGAGGATTCGATGAAACGTCTTTCGCCATTCGCCGCCTCACTTGCCGCCGCCGTCGCGTTGGCATCCGCGCCGGCGTACGCGCAGTACGCCACCGAATTCGTTCCCGCAAAACTCATCAAACAGGGAATCACGTCGGTGCCCATC
>JBDTKL010000306.1:0-6221 GCA_039935355.1 Candidatus Tumulicola sp. | reverse complement strand
ACGCGAGGTTTCGATTGCCGTGCCGGGCGTTCCGTATTAACAGCACGTAGCGTCCGCTGGTCAACGAGCGCACCGGCGTATCGTCGCGTACCGTGTCGGTCGCATCTCCTCGAAAAGTTCCGAGGATGCGGGTGTGCTTCATCGATACGCAATCGCCCTCCGCCAATGCGATTGCGTAGTTGGCTTCGTGCGGGAGATTCACGGTCGTAATCTCGACGTCGCTTCCGCCGCGCGGGACGCACGGGTACGAGCAAGGCTCCAGATAGACCTCGGCTTGCACGACCACCGCCCCGCTGGGCGCGTTGAGATCGACGTGTGTCGGCGCTCCCCACGGTCCCGCGCACGACGATAGCAGTATCGCTGCTACGACCGCGAGTGCTCGCATCTACGCGGGTCGCCATAGGCAGTTCGCGCGATCGGTCGCGGTACGAGCTCCAAGCAACAGTACGGTTGTTAACGCGAGCGTGGCTCTCATCGCGTCATCGTAACGAGCAGCGTGGCGCTTTGTCTACGACGCCGTTAGATTACCCTATCGGCGGGACGGTCGGGCCGTTCGCCGAAGGGAGCGGCCACCCACCAACGCCGTGCTGTATAGCAGCGGGGGTACACGCATGACGAGAACCCTGCGGCCTCTTGCCGTCATCGGCACGCAGCCCGAGCCAATCGCAGGCAACTGATGGGCGCGACGCAGGCAGGCCAATCTGCGACGCTGATCGTCTGCGCTCGCGTTCGTCCCGAGAGCGAATCGGCGTTCGCGCAATGGCACGCGAAATGGCAAGCAGAGGTGCTGGCCTCGCCGGGTGCCGAGAGTTTCGAATACGTCGCGCCGACGCCCGATCAGGAAGAAGCGGCGTTGGTGGCACGATTCAGAACGGTCGACGCCTTGCGCGTGTGGCGGCACGGCAGCGACAATTCTGCATTGCTGGACGAAGCGCGGCCGATGGTCGAAGGCGGTGTCTTCGTGCAGTTGGCTGGTCAAGCGGCGCTCGAGTATTACGCGCAGCATAGCGCCACCGAAGTCATCATCACGCGCATCAAGGCCGGTAGCGAACTTGCATATCGCGCGTTTGCCGATCGTATCCAAAAAGTGCAGGAGCGTTTTCCCGGCTACATCGGTTCGTTCGTGCAGCCGCCGCACCAACGCGAAACCGGTTGGACGACGGTCCTGCGTTTCGATTCGGTACCGCATCTCAACGCGTGGCTTAGCTCGCCCGAACGCGCGGCGCTGCTGCTAGAAAGCCACGATCTCATCGAGGGCTTCGAAGCGCAGCGGGTCGACACGTCGTTCCCGGGCTGGGTGCCGGCCGATCCCGCGACCGGCCGCCCGCCGAATATGTGGAAAACTGCGTCGCTGGTATTGCTGACGCTCTTTCCGGTCGTTATGCTGGAGCTGCGTTTTCTCAACCCGCTGTTACGCTCGGTCGCGACTCCGCCGTCGTTGGGAACGTTCGTCGGGAATGCCATTAGCGTTTTGCTCACGACGTGGCCGCTCATGCCGTTGGCGATCTTGCTCTTCACACCGTGGTTGTATCCCGAAGGACGGCCGCGTGCGTTGGTCAACGCGATGCCGTTCTTTCTCATCTGCGCTTACGCGATCGAGATTCTCGTGCTCTGGAGATTATTGTGAACCTCAACACGATCACGACCGTCGAGCGCCCGCATTCGTTGGAAGAAATCGACGGTTGGCGCGCGGGTGACGCCTGGCTGGCGGGCGGAACGTGGCTGTTCTCCGAGCCACAGCTTCACACCGACACGTTGATCGATTTGGAAACGTTGCGCTGGCCCGCGCTGACCGAGCGTGAAGACGAATTGGAAATCGGCGCTACCTGTCGCATCGCCGAACTGTATGCATATCGAACGCGTTCCGAGTGGGTTGCCGCTTCGCTGATCGGCGAGTGTTGCCGGTCGTTTCTCTCGTCGTTCAAAATTTGGAACGAGGCGACGATCGGTGGAAATATCGTTATGTCGCTCCCGGCCGGACCGATGATTTCGCTCACGGCCGCGCTTGAAGCCGTCTACGAACTCTGGCCGCTCGACGGCGATCCGCGTCGCGTTCCGGCCGTCGACTTCGTCACCGGCAATCACGCGAACGTGCTCGCGCCGGGCGAATTGCTGCGAAGCATTCGTGTGCCGGCCACGGCATTGCGTAAGCGGCACGCGTTCCGGCGGGCATCGTTAACGCATCTCGGGCGGTCGTCGGTGTTGCTGATCGGAACGCGCTCCACCGATGAGATTTTATTAACCATCACGGCTGCCACGCTGCGTCCCGTGCAGCTTCGGCTGGAGCCGGCGCTTTCGGCACACGACGTGCGCCGTCGAATCGACGCCGCGATTCCGGACGAAATGTACCTAGAAGACGTTCACGGCTCGCCATCGCATCGTAAGCATCTAACGCATCATTTCGGAGCGCAAATCGTTGCGGAGCTCGGCGCATGAAGCTGACGGTTAACGGCAAGACGTTTTCGGCCACCCCGGATCCCGGCCAATGTCTACGAACGTTCGTGCGCGACCTGGGCTGGTATGGCACGAAGAAAGGCTGCGACGGCGGCGACTGCGGCGCATGCACCGTCTGGGTCGACGAAAAGCCGGTGCACAGCTGCCTCTATCCGGCGTTTCGCACCGAAGGCAAGACGGTGACGACGATCGAGGGGCTAGCGCATCCCGACGGCACGCTGCATCCGATGCAACAGGCATTTCTCGACGCGCAGAGCTTTCAATGCGGGTATTGCGCGGCCGGCATGATCATGACCGGTGCGTCGTTGACCGACGAACAAAAATGCGACCTGCCGCAGTCGATGAAAGGCAATCTCTGTCGCTGCACCGGGTACGAATCGATTCGCGATGCCTTCGCCGGGAAGGTCAACGTCTCGAGCGACTCTGCCGGCGCTTCGACCGGTCAGAGCGTTCCCAATCCGTTTGCCCGCGACATCGTTACCGGTCACGCCCGTTACACCAGCGATATCCCGCCGCTCGACGGCATGTTGCACCTCAAAGTGTTGCGCTCGCCGCACGCGCATGCGCACATCACGGCGATCGATCGGAGTAGAGCGCTAGCAACGCCCGGTGTCGTCGACGTTTTCACGTGGGAAGATGTGCCGCGCAAACGCTATACGACGGCGATCCACGAAGACAACCGCGTCGACCCCGACGACACATACTTGCTCGACAACGTCGCGCGCTTCGCAGGCCAGCGAATCGCCGCCGTGGTGGCCGAAACCGAGGCCGCGGCCGAGGAAGGTTGCCGGGCGCTGGACGTGACGTACGAGATCCTACAAGCGGTTTTCGATCCGGAGGAAGCCATGCTTCCCGGCGCGCCGCAGCTGCACGATAAAGGCGAGTTTTCGCGAGCGATGCATCCGGAGCAAAACATCTTCGTCGAGATGCACGGCGAAAGTGGCGACATTTCTGCCGGGTTCGCGGAGGCCGATGCGATCTACGAAGACACGTATTACGCGTCGCGCCAGCAACACGTTCACCTCGAAACGATGCAGTCTATTTCGTGGCGCGGTGAAGACGGCCGGTATCACGTTCGAACGAGTTCGCAAGGGCCGTTCATCGTGAAATCAAAGCTATGCTTCCTGTTCGGCCTCAATCTGGCCGACGTGCACGTTTTTTGCGAGCGGGTCGGCGGCGGTTTCGGCGGCAAACAAGACATGATGAGCGAGGACTTGCCCCTGCTCGCGACGCTGAAGACCGGCCGTCCGGTACAATGGGAGTTTACGCGCGAAGAGCAGTTCACCGGCGCCACCACCAAACACCCGATGAACGTGCACCTCAAGATCGGAGCGACCAAGGACGGCGTGCTGACGGCCATGCAGTGGCGCGTCGTTTCGAATACCGGCGCCTACGGAAATCACGGTGGCGAAACGCTGGCGAACGCCATGTCGGGACCGTGGGGGCTGTACAAGTGTCCGAATAAAAAGGGCGACGGCTACGCGGTGTACACCAATCTGCAATGCGGTGGCGGCTTTCGCGGATACGGCACGAGTCAGACGACCTTCGCGATCGAATCGGCGATCGACGAACTCGCGCGGATCCTCGACATCGATCCGATTGCGATCCGCCGGACCAACATGGTCGGGCCGTACGACGAAATCGCGGCCGCCTCTCCGGAGATCAGCGACTTAACGATCGGAAGTTACGGCCTCGATCAATGCCTCGACGCGGTCGAACGAGCGATGCGAGAGCGTAAAGGTCGCGCCAAACCCGAGGGCGACGATTGGCTGGAAGGCAGCGGAGTTGCGATCTCGATGCTGGATTGCGTGCCGCCGACCGAGCAACGCTCGGGGTCGGAAGTGACGCTGCTCGAGAACGGACGGTATCGCTTCACGGTCGGCTCGACCGAAATTGGGAACGGCTTGATCACGGCCCAACAGCAAGTCGTCGCACAAGTCTTAGGCTGCTCGACCGACCGTGTGGATTTTATCAACGCCGACACGGATCGCACGCCGTACGACAGCGGGACGTTCGCAAGCGTCGGCATGATGGTGCCGACCAAAGCGGTCGAGAACGCCGCGGTCGCGTTACGCGAGCGCATGGTCTCGTTCGCGGCGCGGTCCACCGGCGAACGCCCCGAGCGGTTCAGCCTCGATGGCGACGGTATTAGCAATGGAGATACCTCGATGTCGCTGCAAGAATTGCACGCCCTAGGTGCCGGTAGCAACGTCGAGTTCAGCTCGTTTCGCAAGGCGTACGGGTCGCCGCGGACGGTGGCGTTCTTCGCTTACGGCGTGCGCTTGGCGGTGCACCGCGTTACCGGCGAAATCGTCATTTTGTACAACATCGAGGCAGTCGATGCGGGTGTCGTGATGAACCCACATCAACTGCGCGGGCAGGTAGTTGGGGGAGTGGTCTTCGGCATCGGCTACGCGTTGCAGGAGAAGATGGTGTATGACGACGCCGGCGCGGTCGTGAACCCAACGCTGCGCAACTACCGAATTCCCGCGATGGCCGACGCGCCCGATATGGACGTGTTCTATGCCGAAACGCACGATCGCATCGGGCCGATGGGCGCTAAATCGGTCGCGGAAAATACCAACAACCCGGTCGCGCCCGCGATCGGCAACGCGCTTCGGGATGCTACCGGCGTGCGTTTCACAAGTCTCCCGTTCACCGAAGATCGCATCTTCGATCGACTGAGCGATGCAGGATAAGCCGAAAAACCGCAGCAAAGCCCAGCTAGATTACGCCTGGGAATGGTTTTCGTACCACGCAACGCAGCGCACCAACATGCTCAACTATTTCTTGGTGGGTATCGGCATTCTCGCCAACGCCTACGTCGCCGCCGTCACCGCAAAGTATACGTTGGTCGCGCTATCGATCGCAATCCTCGGGGCAGTCGTGTCGTTCAGCTTTTTCATGCTCGAACTGCGGAACCGCTCGCTGGTCGGGTACGCGCAGCACGTATTGCGCCGATTGGAACGCGACTATCTTTTTGCTTCGGACGACGCGCACAAAGCGCCCGATGAGGGTATTCTATCGGCCGACGATGCACGCGCCGGGAGCCTTCCGGCGTTGAATGCCGTCCTCAACGGTCATCATAAAGTGTACATCCCGTTGATCGAAATCGCGGCGACGGTCGCCTTCATCGGCGCCGCAATCTGGACGTGTCTTAGCCGCTAACCGACCGGCGTCTAGAAGGGCGGAGATCCGCCGGCCGTTCCTTCGAAGGCATTTGCCTGCGGATCGATCGCACTCTAGCGAACGTCAAACTCGAAACACATGTGGCCGGAAGGGTGCTTCCATCCTCTATCGCCCGACCGCGCCGGCCGGTACGAGAGTGCGAACTTTGCGCAAAGCTGGTACCCGTTTCGGTCGATCCGTCGATATTCGTACGGCGCTCCGCTTTCGGGATCGCTCGCGAAGTGGTCGGATGGAAGGCTCGCCGGCAGTCCGTTGCTCGTACCAAAGCGATCGTGCATCGCGAGCGCGATTTCGTACAGGTTTGAAATACGAATTCTATCCAATGATGCCATCCTGGCGTGACCGGGAGTCCCGATCGTAACAAACGCCCATACCAGGCCGCCTGCGACTGCAGCGATCGCGAAGAACGGTAGAAATCGCCGGACATTCACGCCCGCGTCGCCGGCGGCTCCATCGTCACGAGGTAGTAGACGAACACTCCACCGCCGAGCACCAGCAAGACGAGCGAATCGAGCACGAATCGCACGGTCAACTGTCCTTGCAGAAAACTCGTAACGAACCACACGGCATCGGCGACC
>JBDTKL010000305.1:0-5299 GCA_039935355.1 Candidatus Tumulicola sp. | reverse complement strand
TTGGCGTCGCGTTCGGGAAGCGCTGCGCCGTATCGTCGAGCGCCAGCGTCAGAGCACCGCGCGATCCGACGCGAATGGTGGAACTGCGGAACCACGTGTCCAAGCGCCCGTTACCATAGGCACCGGTGCTGTAGTTGATCGAGGTGGGGTCCGAGGACGATCCATGGTACGGAAAGTTACCCGGATTATTCGTCTGAAGACCGCTGTGATACGTAATTTGAAAGCCGGCGTTCTGCGAAACCGGTGTGAGAATGCCCATCCCGGTGAGCGGGTCGACGAAACGCCAATAGTTCGATCCGGTGAAGACCTGAAAATCCCATGCGCTCTTGGTGAGGACGTCGAGCAGCAGCGAGTTGTCGCTTTGTGCGATCCCTTGTTGCGGTCCTTGATACCGGTCGAGGAACCCGGCGACACCCACCGCGGCGAGCGCGTCGTTGGGAGCGAACGTCCAAATCTTTGCGCTGTAGAGCGCGTAGCCGGCGATCCCCGGGTGCGAAACGAAGCCGTCGACCGGATTGTAATATTCGCCCAGCTTTCGAACCGAGCCGAAAAATCCGAACGTCGAGTTGCTCCAGCCGCCGCCGAAGTCGTAGCGTTGCGCCTGGTCCGGCACCAGCACGTTCGTTCCCGAATCGCTTCCGTAGTTGAAATACGCAGATATGTGTTTCAGATCGGAGTATGTGATGCCGGTGGTCGTGACGTCGTCGGTCAGCCCGGGCATGTTCGCGGAGACGCGTTGCACCGCCGCTCCCCAACGTCCGTCGGGCGACGAGTAATCGAGGGCGCTCGCGACATCGGTGCGATCGTCCCCGATCGAGTCGAACGTGCCGAACGAAAGCGGCCCTTGTTTGCCTTCGACGGCATAGCCTTCGCGAGGCGTCGGTATGGCCGGCGTGTACAACTCTTGAATGCTCGGGCACGCGTCGCAGTTGAACGGATTGTAAACGCTCGCTCCTTGCGTGAAGAACGGCCGCACTTCGCTGTAATAGCGAGCGAAGACCGTCGGCGCGATCGACTGTTGGTCCAGCTCGACGTTCGAATAGTCCGGGTGAAATGTTGCGTAGAACGCCGCCGTAGGTCCGATCGGTATCGAAAGGTCGGCGCCGACGCGGCTCGTCGATCCGCCGATCGTCTTCGATGCAGCTTCGGCCAGCGCGTAGGTCGCGAGACGCGGCTTCGGTTTCGGCGAGGAAACGTGGAGCGGCGGCATCGCCAGAACGCCGGCACGCGTCACGTCGTCGGCGCTGGTCTGCGCCGAGTCGTACGACCACACGGCGATTTCACCGGTCGCATGCACGTAGCGCACGAACTGTGCGCGCCACGGAACGCCGGGTGCGATACCGCGCATGATCTTCAGCGGAATCTGCATGGTGACGGTGTAGCCGCCGGGGTGCGTCGCGCCCTGCGACTGCCACGACGGCGTATAGGTCGTATTCTCGGACGAGTATTGATAGTGCGTGCCGTTCGGCGTCGCCTGAAACTGATACATATACCCGTTGGTGCCGTCCGGCCAAAGATCGATCCACACTGCGTCGTCGCTTCCTTGTCCGATGTTGTCGCTACGCTGCGTCGCGGCTACCGGCTCGCGCTGCGTCGCATCGAAGCGGACGTATAGCGACGTTCCGTCGGTCGACATCGCGGCTTGCGTCCCTTCGGACGCGGGGCGCGATGCGGGAACGTTCCATCCCAACTTGACCCGCGCCGCCTGCGCCCACCCGTCGCTCGACTGCAACGGATCTAACGGCGCGGCGAACTCGGGTACGGCCAAGCGCGTGACGCCCAACGCATAGGCCGGAGCGGCGAACGTCGCGAGAAGGCATACGACGACAACCGCCCGGCCAAACATTACAGACGCGCTCCGCTCAACGGCGAACGGCCGTGTTCGCGCAACGTTGCCGCGTCGACCGGCGAGCACGAGTCGTTATTACCGCAGATCATCGCGCCGCGAAGGTCGGCACCGCGCACGTCGGCGTTCGAAAAATCCGCGCAGTCGATGTGGCCGCTGTAATCGCGCGTGCAGAGTTTGGTGTCGCGCAGATTCGCGTTGCGTAAGTCGGCGCCGGTGAAGTTCACACCGATCAAATCGGCGCTCGGCATTTGTAAGTTTTGTGCCTTAGCGCTTTTAAAATTGGCCCCCACCAGACTGGCCGCATCGAACCGCGCCCCGGTCAAGGTGGCCAGCTGAAAGTTGACGCCGACGAGTTTGGCTTTGGTGAAATCGGCCGACGTAGCGTCGGCATTGCGAAAGTTGGCGCCCACCATTTTTGCGCCGGATAGTTTCGCGCCGCGCACATTCGCGTTGGAAAAATTTGCTCCGACGTAATGCGCGTCGGAAAGATCGGCACCGTGCAAGTCGCGTCCGCTAAACGAACAGCCCAGACAGCTCGACGGCAGGTCGGACGAGGCGCTGCGAGCGGCCGGTGGTACCGCGGCCACGATCGCGATTGCGGCGATCGCGAGACAAGCGGTGGTAAATCGAGTCATACAATAACATCCTTTCGATGGTTTTTGGGCGCAACGAACCAGGCCCGTGGGTCCGGCTCGAGCAAATCCTACGAACTGTACGGGGTTAGCTGGTCGAGAGATTCATGCGCCGTTACCGGTCATCGGGATAATCGGTATCGATGAGTTTGGCGCGAGCCAACGCGGCGCGCGTTAGATTCGTGCCGCTGAGATCGCAGTTCGTGAACACCGTACCGTCGATGTTGGCGCCGCTCATATGCGCTCCGGCAAAATCGACATTCGTAAACGACGATCCCGACAGACTGGCATGTGAGAGGTCGGCACCGGCAAAATCGATATTCGCGCCGCGGACGTTTGAAAGGTCGACGCCGCCGAGATTCGCTCCCGCGAAGTCGCAGCCGTTGCAATCGGTCACGATCGTACGAATGCGCGCCGAGACGAGTTGCGCGTGGTCGAACTGACATCCCGAGACGTGCGCGCCGGTAAAATCGGCTCCCGACAAATCGGCGCCCGTGAAGTCACAGCCGGTGAGGCGAGCGTCCTTGAACGACGCATTCCGCAAGCGAGCGTGCGAAAAGTCGACGCCTTGGAACGCGCCACCGGAGAAATCGGTACCGTCGAGATTCGCTCGACGCAGATCGACGGCGGTATACGCGACGCCGCGGACGTCGCGTCCGCGCCAATCGACGCCGCTGTAATCGCAGCCGGTGCACGTTTTTCCACCGTTCGCCAAACCAATTTTGGGAATCGTCACGTCGATCGGAGCGATGTGGAGCGACGGCACGTCGATGGCCGGGATATGAATCGCCATCGTGCCGGTTGCCAACGGCTTGGATGAAACCGTCGCGCGGAGAGGCTTCGTCATGGGTGCGAGCGATGCGAACGGATGCGCCGTTGCAACGACGTGCATTGTCGTTAGGGGACGCGTCGTCGCGACCGGGTGGGTCGACGGCACGGCGGTCGCTACGGCGACGACGGTTCGGGGTACGTTGACGTACCGCACGATATCGTGGACGGTTTGGACGCGATGCGCCAGGACCGGCGGTAATGCTGCCGGTTGCACCGTTGCGGCGACCGACGGAGCGATCGAGCCGATCGCGCAACCCAACAGCACGACGCCCGCCACCGCGAATGCCGCAATACCGAACGACGGGTTCGTACCGGCGGCGCGGCCCGCGAACAGGAGGCGTTCGATACGCAACGAGAGATGTTTGCGAGTTGCAAACACGGCCGGTGCGGCGATCGGGCCGCGCGGCCAGGACGAAGACTCGGCCATTTTCGCCAAGCACATCGCGTAGGGACGAACGACGTCGCTCGCATCCAACACGTAATCGTCGCACGCGACTTCGCGTTCGAGATCGAGCTGTGCGGCGGCGAAGCGGACGGCCGGATTCCAGCCGAAGGCCGCGAGCAGGATGCGCGTCAGAACGTTAGTCCAATCGTCGGCGCGACGCAGATGCGCCAACTCGTGCAACACGATCTGATCGACTTCATCGGCCGACAACCGCGCAAGCAGCTCGCGCGGAATCAAAATCATCGAATCGAACAAGCCGACCGCGACCGGCACGTCGATTTGGTCGCTGACGCACAACCGTACGTCGCGCACGCCCTTGGTGGCCGCGTTCCAGCGCACCATTGCATCGCGGTACTCCACCGGTAGCGGAAGCGCATCTCGTTTGAGCCGTTCCAGCCGCAGCAACCCGGTGCCGAAGCGAATCGCGCCGGCCAACGCCAGGAGCGCCCACAGCGATGCGAGCACGATCGCAACAACCAGTGGCAGCTGTAGGTGCAAACGCGGAAGTGCGGGCGGTGCTGCAGCGCCGTCGTGCGCTGCGTTGCCGTGCGCGGCGGCCTCGCGAACGCGAGCCGGAACCGCAGTAGCGGGGAAGGCATGCATCGCAGGTACGACGGACGCCTTCACCGCAGCGGTCGCCGCTGCCGGCGGCGACATCGATAGGAACGGCAGCGTCGTCGCAACCGGCACAACCGCGGCCGCAGCGAGCGCTACGCTCCAGATCAGGTATCGCGTCGCCGCGTTTACGCGCGGCCACGTGCGCAGGAAGATCCAAACGCACGCAACCACGAGCGCGTCTTCCCACAATGAGTTGAGTCCCACCGCCGTGACGGTTACGGCAACGTTGCCGACTACGTGCGATGCGTTCATTGAGAACGTTCCTCGTATCGCTCGATGAGCGCTCTGAGACGGGACAGCTCGTCGTCGGACGGCCGCTCTGACTCGATCAAGCGTAACGCGAGCGAGCCCGAACTGTTCTCAAAGAATCGTGAAACCAAATGTCCGACGGCGGTTTGAGCGGCGGCGTCTCGCGCGACCAGTGGATGGTACACGAATGCTCGCCCGGCTTCTTCATGAGCGACGAACCCTTTCTGCTCCAGGATGCGCATCGTCGTGAGCACGCTGTTATATGCGCTTGGAGGCGGGGGCAGCGACGCCACCACCTCGGCGACGGTCGCCCTCCCCCGGACCCACAGCACCTCCATCAACCGAAGCTCCGCCTCGGTCAACGTCTTCGAGCGCGAGCGCGCCATGCAGTCTCCTTCAAACGGGTACTCTTAACGATTTAGTTTATACTGTACGCCGGTTAGAATCGGATGTCAACTAATTTCTTAGGAGTAGTCGCGCGCGGGAATGCCGCGACGGTGTGCCGATAAGGAAACGCTCATGATGACGACGGTTTCTGTGCGCTTGGCTCTAGGCGCGGTTATTGCTGCCGCACTGCTCGCCGCTTGTGGAAAAGGGACGCCGCTAACCAGCGGCACCGCGACGCCGGGCCCGGCGTTTACACCGCAAGTAACGAGCGAATACGCTATTCCGACG
>JBDTKL010000304.1:0-5344 GCA_039935355.1 Candidatus Tumulicola sp. | reverse complement strand
GCAGATAGCGTGCGCGCAATCCCATTTCGAGTAAGAAGTCGGTCAGATCTTCGGCCATTTTTTTGGTGAGCGTCGTTACCAGAACGCGTTCTTGACGGTCGGAGCGCAAGCGAATTTCTTCCATGAGATCGTCGATCTGGTTGCGCGTCGGACGCACATCGACTTCGGGGTCGACCAAACCGGTCGGGCGGATGATCATCTCGACGACCTGGCTGCTACGCCCGGTTTCGTACGCTCCCGGCGTCGCCGAAACGTAGATCGCCTGCTTCACGTGATCGTCGAACTCTTCGTAGGTAAGCGGCCGGTTATCCAACGCACTCGGCAAGCGGAATCCGTGCTCGACCAACACTTCTTTGCGCGAGCGATCGCCGCCGTACATACCGCGCACTTGCGGCAGCGTCACGTGCGACTCGTCGGCGAAAAGGAGCCAGTCCTTGGGGAAAAAGTCGATCAAGCACGACGGCGTCGATCCTGGCTCGCGGCCGGTAAGATGACGCGAGTAGTTTTCGATACCGTTGCAGTAGCCCACCTCGCGCAACATGTCGAGGTCGTATCGAGTGCGCATCTCCAAACGTTGTGCTTCGAGAAGCTTTCCGTGCGACCGAAAATACTGTAAACGATCGGCCAGTTCGGCTTCGATGGAGTCGACGGCGCTCCGCAATTTCTCGTCGGGCGTGATGAAGTGTTTGGCCGGAAAGATGTGCAATTCGTCTTTGCTTTCGACATACTCGCCGGTCATGATGTTGACGACGTTGATGGCTTCGATTTCGTCGCCGAAAAATTCGATGCGATGCACCAACTCTTCGTCCACGGCGACGAACTCCAGCACGTCGCCGCGAACGCGGAACGTCCCTCGCACGAGGTTGAGGTCGTTGCGACGGTATTGCATGTCGATCAGCTTGCGCAAAAACACATCCCGGTCCAACGATTCGCCGACCCGCACCCGTACCGACATCTCCATATAATCCGAGGGCGACCCTAAACCGAAGATGCAAGAGACGGATGCGACGATCAACGTGTCGGGACGCGTCAATAGCGATTGGGTGGCCGAATGACGCAGGCGCTCGATCTCGTCGTTGACCGAACTGTCTTTTTCGATATAGGTGTCGGTCGATGCAACGTACGCCTCGGGCTGGTAGTAGTCGAAGTACGATACGAAATATTCGACCGCGTTCTTTGGGAAAAAATCGCGGAATTCCGCGCACAGCTGGGCGGCCAGAAGCTTGTTGTGGCAGAGCACGAGGGTCGGCTTTTGGACCAGCTCGACGGTGCGGGCCATCGCCATCGTCTTACCGCTGCCGGTCACTCCCAGGAGCGTCTGCGTCCGATCCCCGCGCTCGACGCCTTCGGCCAGCGCCTGGGTGGCTTTGGGTTGATCGCCGGCGAGACCGAAGGGGGCAACCAGCTCGAATCGTTGAGACATTACCACTACTCAACCGCCTCCGGCGCCGAACCGATTCAGCTCGGCCGCTCTCGCGAGGAGCCCGGCCGGGCTCGCGTGAAAGCCAGCGGTTCGCTGCTGCTCTCGCCCACCGGGGGAGTCCGTGAGCCTCACTCCACTCATTTTTAGCGGAACTTCGAATCCGCAACTCGCTACAGACATCGCTAGACGTCTGCGGCTCAACGTCGGCAAGGCGCTTGTCGGCGAGTTTCGCAATGCGGAAACCCGCGTCGAAATCGGCGAGAACGTTCGCGGCGCCGAGGTCTTCGTCGTGCAATCCATCTGCCGCACGCCGCAAGGCAAGAGCGTCAACGACGCGCTGATGGAACTGCTCCTGATGATCGACGCATTACGCCGCGCCTCGGCCGCACGGATCACCTCGGTCATACCGTATTACGGGTACGCCAAGCAAGACAAAAAAACCAAAGGCCGCGAGCCGATCTCGGCCAAGGTCGTGGCCAACCTGCTCAAAGTGACCGGCTCGAAGCGGATCGTGACGATGGACTTACACGCCGCGCAGATTCAAGGCTTTTTCGATATCCCGGTCGACAACTTGGTGGCGACGCCGGTGCTCTGCGAGTACCTCAAAAAGCAGGGACTGTGCGATGGAAACGTCACGATCGTCTCGCCCGATGCGGGCGGCGTGCATCGCGCCGAAATCTTCGCAAAGCGCCTGAACTCCTCGCTGGCGATCGTCTTTAAGCGCCGTCCGGAACCGGACGTTTCGGAAGTCACGGACATCGTCGGCGATGTCGCCGGACGCGCAGCGGTGATCGTCGACGACATGATTTCCACCGGCGGCACGCTCGCGAAAGCGGCCGAAGCGATTAAAGCCCGCGGCGCGACCCGCGTGTTTACGGTAGCGACGCACGGTATCTTCGCCGGCGAAGCGGTCGACGTGCTCGAACGGTCGGACATCGAGAAAGTGATCGTCACCGATACGGTCCCGTTCGCGAACGTTCCGGAGCATCCAAAGTTCGTTCAACTATCGATCGCGCAGACGTTTGCCGATGCGATCAACCGGATTACCACCAACCGCTCGGTATCCGAGCTCTTCGGCGACGATCAACCGTTGCCGCCGGCTGCCTGAGCGCACGGCGCAAAACTTTTACCCGTCTAGAAAGCAGAGGACTTACACAACGTGGCGACCGCAGATTTCAACCTCTCCGTCGAAAAGCGCGTAAAACCCGGCACGACCGGCTCGAACGCGCTACGCCGGCACGGCAAAATTCCCGCCGTTCTCTATGGGCACGGGTCGCAACCCGAATCCATCGCGATCGACGCGAAAGCCTTCGCAGAACTTTTGCACCACGGCGCGCGCAATGCGATCGTGACGCTCAAGCCGAACGGCGGTCCCAACGAAACGGCCCTCGTTCGCACGATTCAATTTCACCCCGTCAGCCATCGCATTCTGCATGCCGATTTTCAGCGCGTTTCGGCTAACGAAGCGATCGTCGCGACGCTCGACGTCGTAACCGCGGGCGTCGCTCCGGGCGTCAAAGATTCCGGCGGCGTGATGGACGTCGTCATGCATCAACTGGAGATCCAGGGGCCGGCCAGCCAAATTCCCGAGCATCTCGAAGCCGACGTATCGAAGTTAGGCCTGTACGAGCATTTGACCGCCGGCGACATCAAACTACCCGAAGGCTTCACGATGATCACTCCGGCCGACACGATCGTCGTCAGCGTCGAAGCGTCTCGCACCGAGCGTCAGGTTGAGGAAGCCGCGACCGGACCGACCGCAGCAGCCGAGCCGCAAGTCATCGGCGCTACCGACGAAAAATAGCCTCTGACCGATCGCGAATCAGTCCGGCTGGTAGCCGGACTCGGGAACCCCGGCAAAGAGTACGCGGCGACGCGACACAACGCCGGGTTCATGGTCGTCGACGAAGTGGCGCGGCGCTACGGCGTGATGCACTGGAAGAAGAAAGACAGCGCCGAGCAGGCATTCGATGCCGCCCGGCGCGTCGTTTTCGTGAAGCCGACGTCGTTCATGAACCTCAGCGGAGCGCCGTTGCGGCTCATCTCGTCGTGGTATAAGACGCCGCCGGCCGGCGTGCTGGTGGTGGTCGACGAAATGGACGTGGCGTTTGGAAAACTTCGCATGCGGCCGTTCGGCGGGCACGGCGGTCACAACGGCTTGCGTTCGATCATCGGCACCGTCGGCGACACGTTTCCGCGCTTACGAGTCGGTGTCGGCCGGCCGAGCTTCGCGTCGGTGGATCACGTGTTATCGCCGTTCGACGCCTCCGAACGCGAGCGATTACCCGACGTCGTCGCAGCGGCTGCCGATGCTGTAGACCTGTGGTTACGAGAAGGGCTCGAAGCTGCGATGCAGTTCGCGAATAACTGGCAGCTAACGCCTACGGACACCCAGCCGGAACGTGATTGATCGCCGCGATTCTCGCCGACGCGTCGGGACGATCGTTAAGGAAGAGCCGCGCTCCGAGCCCCGGACACGCTTCCTGCATTTGTTGATCGGTCGCGCGAACGATCGAGCGTACGGCGGCGGCCGGATCGCCGCCGATCGACACCGCGTAACGATCGGCGTCGAAATCGTACGAGCGTAACGCCGCATTACGCACCGGAACGGCGCCGATATACACGAGCGCGAGCAACGCTCCGACCAGCGCCAGACGCGATAGCGGATCGTCGTCGCGCCGGAACCCGCACCGGTCGGCCAAGACCACGGCCAACGCAGAAAAAATGATGATGATACCGCCCTCGATGAGGGCGACGAACAGCGGATCGGCGTGAATCGCGTGGGCGGTTTCGAAAGCCGCATCGTACACCGCTTCCTCGGGCGTGCTGGCGGCGACGACGCCACCGTCGAGCACGACTCGGTGCTGCAATCCCCCAAGCATCACCGCGCCGGCGAACGGCGAGCCGCTCGGACGCTGCGTGTAGGCCGCCACATCGTGAATTCCACCCCGCGCCAGCGCTGCCGAGATTTGCTGCGCCAACACGCCACTGACGGGCTGCAACACCGACTGTTGGGGAACCTCGAAGTACGGACGCGCGTATGCCCACGAGATGCTCACGCCCAAAATGGCAAGGATCGTGTAGATATACCACTGGTGCGTGCGCTCGACAAGCCAGAGGATCAGCGCCGCCGCGACGCCGGCGACGGTCATGGCCAACGCCGTATGCAGCATCCAAAATCCGAACCACTGGCGCGTCAATTCTCCCGATAAGCCCATGGTTCGTTCGACCCGATATAGATAGAACGCCGGCAACAGCGCGGCGGCGCGCGCGATCAGCGCCAACGCAGCGCCGAAAGCGAAGCGCACCGACCAGTGCGACTTCCAGCGGCGTCGCAGCCAATCGCGCAAACCTGCGGCGCGGCCCGAACTCCAAAAATACGCCAGCGCCAGCGCCTCGAACGCCACCATTACGAACCAACCGGGCAATTGAAACGCCGTTAAGTGCCGGGCTGCGACTTGACGGTCGGGATCGACCAAAGCAGATGCCGGTTTGGTAAGGAGATCGCCGCGCGGAATCGCATCGACGATCCGATCGGTCTGGTTCGGGCGAGTCGCCGCAGCATCGGCCCCGGCATAGCCGAATGCACCGAAGAGCGTTAACGCGACGATCGTTCCGAGAACGATTCGACGGATCGCTCGTCCCATCGTCGGGAGGTTCGCGGGTTTAGCACTGCGGCCTCCGGTAACACCGACGCCCAACCACCCGCTTCCAGCGAATACGAAACGCGATTGCGACCGGTGTGCTTGCTGTAGTACATCGCGCGATCGGCCGCATCCAGCAGCTCGCCCGGCGTTGAGGCGTCGTGCGGGTAGGCCGCGACGCCGATGCTCGTCGTCACACCGGCAAGCGCAAACGCATGCCGATTGACCGCGGCGCACAAGTCGTGCGCTCGTTCGATCGCGCGTGCTTTTCCAGTCG
>JBDTKL010000303.1:0-4589 GCA_039935355.1 Candidatus Tumulicola sp. | reverse complement strand
CCACGTAAAGAAGTCGGTCAACGTCCTCGCTGGCGACGAATCGCCTCCTGGCGCCGGTGTTCCATCTCTTCCAGCTCGAGCATCATGACGTCGACGACCTTGTCGACTTCGGTCGTCTGCGTGGCCGGCGGTTCTTCACCCGAGCGGCGAACGGGCGCCTTCGGCGTTTTCGCGTCGCCGACGGCGCTGTCGCGGGAATGCGCTTTGCGCAAAAACTTCGCATACGATTCGGCGATGCGCCCGCGGACGTCGCCTTCGGCCTTCTCATTGAAGGCGCGTTCGAAGAGTTGGGCTTCAAAGCGTTCCGCATCCAAACCCGCCGACGTCCCCTGGCTCAGGTGCGTGCCCGCATGGACCGTCGTTGCGGAAGCGACGCTGCAATCGTTCTCGAGTACCGCGGCGTTGAGTATTCTGGCCGTTCCCGCGACGAAGCAACCCTCACCCAGGGTCGCGCCCGCGATGTAGGCGTGGGGACCGACGAGGCACCGGTCGCCGAGCTCGAGCGCGAACTGCATCGCGGTGCCGCCGCTGGCGCGCAATACGGCGTGTTCCATGATCGCGCAATCGGAGCCGATCCGCACCGGGGCACCTTCGGAAACGATGATCGCACCGTGCATGATCGCGCAGCCCGAACCGATCGTCACGTCGCCGCTGATTAGCGCGGTAGACGCGACGTAGGCGCTCGCATGCACGTCGGGTTTTTTGCCGCCACTCGAAACGATCACGACGCGTTTTCCTCATATCCTCGAACGTAGATGTGTTTGATGATCGACTCCAAGTCGGGCTCTTCGATGCTGACGTCCTCGACGCCGTAGCGCTCGCTGGCTTGCCGGACGAGGCGATCGACGCGCTGCGTGTTGCGATCGAACTTGAAGCGGGCGATTTGTTTATCGCGTCCGTCCAGTTCCGCTCCATCGAGTTGCGGCTCGGCGACCGGTTCGCTAAAATGCACGACGAGCGTGCGGTATCGTCCGTATTCCGCCTTGATGCGCTCGACGTTACCGTCGTAGACGATCTTGCCGTGGTCGATCAAAATAATCCGCCGGCATAACCGTTCGACCTCAGCCAAGTCGTGGGTTGTCAGCACGACGGTGGTGCCGCGCTCGGCATTGATACGCGCGATGAACTGTGAGATGGCGTCTCTGGCGACCACGTCAAGACCGATCGTCGGTTCGTCCAAATAGACGATCGACGGTTCGTGCAGCAGCGCCGCGGCAAAATCCCCGCGCATTCGCTGCCCCAGCGACAGTTGCCGCACCGGCGTCCGCAAGAACGGCTCCATCTCGAGAATATCGATGAACTCGTTGAGATTGCGACGATACCGGTCGTACGGAACGCCGTAAATGGCCCGCAGCAACTCGAACGACTCGACCAGCGGCAGGTCCCAATACAGTTGGCTCCGCTGTCCGAAGACGACACCGATGTTGCGCGCGTTGTCTTTGCGTCGCTGCCACGGCACGATCCCGGCCACTTGCACCGAACCCGAGGTCGGCACCAAGATTCCGGTGAGCATTTTGATCGTTGTCGACTTACCGGCCCCGTTGGGACCGATGTAGCCGACCAACTCGCCGGCTTCGAGTGACATCGAAACGCCTTCGACTGCGACGCGATCTTCATAGGTGCGCGAGAAGAGCGTCTTGAGCGCGCCGAACGCCCCTGGAACGCGCTTGACCGAGCGAAAGACCTTGCGCAGATTCCGGGTTTCGACGATCGGCATCGAGGGTGTATGCTTCGGCGTTGCGTACACCCCTTTCCATGGTGGTAACGGTCTCCAACTTGTACGGTGCCGGCGCCGTAGGCATCGCTCGGCAGGCAGCCGAGGCGCTTTCATATCTGTACGTCTATCGCCAGCTGCCGGTCGTCGTGGCGACGCGTTTACACATCAGCCAGCAGGAAGTCGAAGAAAATGAGGACGTCGGCCGTTCGCTCAGCGAGCGGCTGTTGACCGGCCTCGAACGCGGAACCCCGGAGCTTGGCGAGGCGTCGACGTTGCCGGCATTCGACCGCGAGTTGGTCGATGCCATCGGACAAGCGATACGGGAGTTCGCAGATGCCGGCCACTGCGTCATCGTCGGACGCGGAGGAGCCCACGTTCTAAAGGGGCGCACGGATGTGGTGCGCGTCTTCGTCTACGCCCCGCGAGCGTGGCGCGTCGAGCGCGTTGCGGCCGCATCGGGTGCGGAGCGCAACGTGGTGGAAGTTGAGGTCGACCGAGTCGATCGAATGCGCGCCGCATACGTGAACGATTGGTATCGAGCGAAGTTCGGCGATCCGGGTAACTACGATCTGTGCATCGACTCGTCGGCGTTCGAGGAGGGGCACGCAGCCGAATTGATCGCGACGGCGGTACGGCTGCGGGCTCGAACGTAACGCACGAAGAATTAGCCCCGCGCCGCTCGTCGAAAATATTTGCGGCGCTGCGCTTTCGCGACTTTCGTTTATTGTGGATCGGCCTGCTCGTCTCCAACGTCGGAACGTGGATGCAGTTCACGGCGATGGGCTACTTCGTTGCGGCGATGGCCGGTTCGCCGCACAAGGCCGCGCTGGACCTCGGCATTCTCGGCGCGTCGCGCGCGGTGCCGGTATTGCTGCTGTCGCCGCTGGCGGGCGTGGTGGCCGATCGCCTTCCGCGCCGGCGCGTTTTATTCGTGACCAACGCGACGATGGCGCTTGCCGCGTTGCTGTTGGCCGTTTTAGCGAGCCTGCACCGCTTGGATCTCGCGACGCTGGTGGCGGCTTCGGCCTTGAACGCGGCCGCCAATGCCTTCGATTCACCGACACGACAGAGCTGGGTTCCGCTATTGGTCGATCGGCCGTACGTCGGTAACGCTGTCGGTCTAAACTCCGTGGCGTTCAACGCGCCGGCCGTTATCGGTCCGGCAATCGCCGGCGTGTTGATTGTGTGGGTCGGCGTTGCCGGCGCTTTCTACGTGAACGCCGTTGTCACGCTGGCGGTCATCGTGGCGGTCGCGATGATGCGACCGGTGCCGCCCTCGAGCAACCGGCGCGAGCCGATTTGGGCGGCGATGCAACGCGGGATCGCGTTTTTGATCGGCGACCCGATTCTCAAGTGGATCGTGCTCGCATTCTTTATCACGGCTGTCTTCGCTCGGCCCTACAGCCAACTGATCGCAGCCTTCGTCGAAAACGTGCTGCGCGCCGGCCCGCGCGGATTGGGCTTGGCGGTTTCGGCGATCGGCGCGGGCGGGTTCGGCGGTGCGCTGGTCACCGCGTATTTTGCGCAACGCGAGCGGCGGTCGCGGTTGTGGCTGCAAGCCGGCTTGCTGATGTCGTGCGGGATCGTCGCGCTCGGCTTCGCGCCAAATCTGTGGGTGACGCTACCGATACTCTTCTTAACAGGCGTTGGTACGATGACGCTGCTCGGCGCGACCAATACGCTGATACAAACGTTGTCGCCGGACGATGTTCGAGGACGCGCCATGGCGGTGTATACCATGATCGCCATCGGCGTCGTTCCGGCCGGATCGCTGGTCGACGGCGCCATCGCAGCCGCGATCGGCGTGCATGAGATGTTCGTACTCTCGGGAGTTTTGTGCGCCGCCACGTTCGTCGCAATCTGGGTGCTGTGTCCCAGAGTTCGGACCGTTTAAAAAACGATGGCGGGCCGCTTTCGCGACCCGCCTTGAGAAGAAGAAAAGCCGCTGTAGCTTACGCTGCCGCGGCTTTCTTACGGGTGGCGGGTCGGCCGGTGCGCTTGCGTCCGGCGGTCTTTCGCGTCGCTTTTCTTGTGGTCTTGCGGACGCTCTTGCGCGCGCCCTTGCGCGTCGCTTTCTTACGGGTGGCCTTCTTGCGAGTGGCCTTCTTACGGGTGGCCTTCTTACGAGTGGCCTTCTTACGAGTGGCCTTCTTACGAGTGGCCTTCTTGCGAGTGGCCTTCTTGCGAGTGGCCTTCTTACGAGTGGCCTTCTTGCGAGTGGCCTTCTTACGAGTGGCCTTCTTACGCGTTACCTTACGCGTCGTTTTCTTGCGAGCGGTCTTGCGCGTCGCTTTGCGGGTTGTTTTCCGCACGGCCTTGCGAGTGCTGCGTTTCGCAGTTGTCGCGGCTTTCTTGCGGGTTTGTTTGACTGCCATTACGTGTGGAGTCATCCTTTCTCTGGCCGGCAAGCGACCAGGGTTGTTGCCTACCTTATACAGTATTACGTTGTCGGATGCAAGTTTTAGCAGATGACGGCACGCGCATCGACGTCGCCGTCGACGGCCGCGGAGACGATGCGATCGTGTTACTCGCGGGATTTTCGCTGACGCACGAAATCTGGAACGAGCAGATTTCTCCGCTCGCGCAAACGCATCGCGTCATCCGTCCGGACTTGCGCGGCATGGGGAATTCGGGCGCTCCGGGTGGTCCCTATTTAATGGATACGCTCGCCGCAGATGTGGCCGGCGTATTGGACGCGTGCGGAATCGAGCGCGCTACGATCGTCGGACACTCGCTCGGCGGTTACGTCTCGTTGGCATTCGCGCGGATGTTTTCGGAACGCGTTTCGCGGCTCGCGCTGGTGTCGAGCCGGATCGATGCCGACACACCGGAGGTGGCGCGACGCCGTCGTGCGTTGGCAGACCGCGTCGAA
>JBDTKL010000302.1:0-2824 GCA_039935355.1 Candidatus Tumulicola sp. | reverse complement strand
GGCGACAACAAATCGCCGTCCCGGCTCATGCGGACAAAGGGCGTTCGCAGCCCTCGCCGCGAGACTAACTCATCGACCGCGTCGAGCGACAGCAAATTTCCGAAGTCGTCGCCGGAACGTTGCGCCGCCGTTCGAAGCAGCGGGGCGACGCCCCAATGCCGCGCGGCGAACTCGTCAACTGCGAGTCCTGTGATTCGAAGTAACGGATCGATCGGGAGTTACGCTCCGCCGTCCGCTCCCCCGTCGGCGCCGCCATCGGCTCCGCCGTCGCCGTCGGCACCGCCGTCAGCGCTACCATCTGCTCCGCCGTCGTGAACGCCGGGTTTGCCCGAGGCACCGCCGTCGGCTGGGCCTTCAGCTCCGCCGTCCGCGCCGCCATCGGCGCCGCCGTCGTGAACGCCAGGTGTCCCCGAAGCACCGCCGTCGGCGGGTCCCTCGCGACCGTCGAGGTTATCGTCTTCAAACATGGTTCGACTCCGTTCTAGAGAGTGATGTACCAGAGTGTTTATATGCCTTGCCCAGGACAGCGTACCGTAAAACGGTCCTCGGAGTCACTGAGTTGCAGATTCGGTTGCTGGATCGAGAGCAATGTCGAATGCGTCGAACTCGTACGTTCGCGGGCGTCCCGCGGTGGGCGGCGCCAGGGCCGGCGCATCCATCCCGCGCGCTGAGGAGTTAGCGCGTACATGAAAAGGCTTTGGGAATCGGTTTCGCTCGGAGGGCTTTCGCTTCCAAATCGAGTGGCGATGGCGCCGATGACCCGCTCCCGCGCAACGGCAGAGGGAGTTCCTACCGCCTTAAACGCGACGTATTACGCGCAGCGCGCGTCGAACGGCCTCATCATCAGCGAGGGCACGCAGCCTTCAGACGTCGGGCAAGGGTACGTGTTTACGCCCGGCATCTATACCAAAGAGCAGATTGCGGGTTGGCGGCTGGTAGCCGATGCCGTGCACGCAGCGGGCGGGCGCGTTTTCATTCAGATTATGCACGTCGGGCGCATCTCGCATCCTTCGAACTCTCCAAAGGGTGGCGACGTGGTCGGGCCATCGGCCGTGCGTGCTCTCGGACAAATGTTCACGCTCACTGGAATGCAAGGTCTGCCAGAACCGCGTGCGCTAGAAATCGGCGAGATCGCAACGACGATCGATGAGTTTCGGCATGCCGCAGCCTGCGCGATCGAAGCGGGAGCCGACGGTGTCGAAATCCACGGGGCGAATGGGTATCTCGTGCATCAATTTCTTTCGGAAAACGCCAACCGGCGCACCGATGCGTACGGCGGTTCCTTCGAAAACCGCGTTCGATTCGCGGTGGAAGTCGCGCATGCCATAGCCTCTGAGATCGGCCCGAACGTACCGGCATTCATATTTCGCCCGGGAATCCATTCAACGATATCGTCGAAGGTGACACGACGACGCTGTACAAGACGCTCGTTCCGAAATTGGCAGCGCTGAATCTCGCCTATCTGCACGTCGTGCACGGCGGGGACGAAAATCTGTTGGCGTGGATTCGAAGCGCGTGGTCGACGAGCTTGTTGGTCAATCGCCCCGATCGGCCGCGCGCGGAAATTGCCGTCGACGTCGATGCGGAACTGGCCGACGTCGCGACCATCGGAAGATTTGCGTTGGCCAACCCAGACCTCGTCGAACGCTTACAACGCGATCTACAGCTGAACGAGGCGGATCCGGGCACCTTCTTTGGCGGCGGTGCCCACGGCTACACCGATTATCCAACCTACGCCGGTTAGTCTACACAGAACGAGGATCGATTCCGGCTGGCTGCTCTGTCAGTTTACGCACGGTGCTTGGGGCGGACGTCTGCACGCGCCCGGCGGCCACTTTCGTGAATTCCGCACCCAACAGTAGCACGATGGACGAATAGTATATCCAGAGAAGCATTGCCAAAAGCGATCCGGCGGCTCCGTATGCAGATGCCACCGCCGTGCGCGACAAGTACAGCGCGATGAGCGCCTCTCCGGCCAGAAACAGCAGCGCCGTGACGAGGGCGCCGATCCAAACGTCGCGCCATCCGATGCTTACGTCCGGCAGCACCTTATAGATCGCAGCAAAAGCGACCGCCAATACGATGAACGTAACGATTTGGTTGGCGGTCGCAATCACGACGGCGTTCGCCGCCGAACCGAGTTGGGATGAAAAGTGCGTCGTGGCAAACGCTATAGACGCGTTGGCTGCAAACGTTCCCAAGAGAAGAAAGATGACGACAAGGATCATGAGGAACGATGCCGCGCGACCGCGGAACATTTGTCTCCAGCCGCCCTTCGTCGCCTCGACCTGCCATATGGCGTTCAACGAATCTTGGAGGGCGCCGAACAATGCGGCGGCGCCGAGCGCGAACGTAACCCAGCCAACGATCTGCGCGATGATGCTCTGCCTCGGCTTATTAAACGCCACGGCAATCATTTGACGAATCGTATCGGAGGCTCCGGGGCCGGCAGCGCGATGTACTTGGTCGAGAAGGGCATTTTCAGCGAGATGATTGCCATGGCCGCCGTTGTTGATTCCGAGAAACCATCCGGCGATTCCAATTATAACGATCATGAGTGGCGCGATGGAAAAGATAGCTGCGAATGCAACGGATGACGCCAGCCGCATGACCTTGTCGCGGCCAAAGCCGATCGCGACGTTTTTGAGCACTCCGAGCATTGGTGGTCTCTACCCAAGCGACCGGTCCTCGACCCAGTTATTTGGGTGTTTGCGCTTTCTTCCACTGCGCGTCGACGGAAGCCGGGAGTCGATCCATATTCGAAAGGAACGCCGTCACTTGCCAGATTTGGTTATCCGTCAAACTGGCCGCGTAGGACGGCATT
>JBDTKL010000301.1:0-7333 GCA_039935355.1 Candidatus Tumulicola sp. | reverse complement strand
GCCGGCGAAGAGAACCAACGGTGGTCGGACGACGTCTGCGTCGGGCTGCAACTGGCCAATCACGCGCAAGATGTCAGCCGCGATCGCAAGATCGGACGTTCGTACTTGCTGCAAGAAGACGTGCGTACCGGCGGGGTGGCATTCGCGGTCGAATCTCTGGTGAGTCGCGCGCGCACGCTGTTGGACTCGGGCCGGCAGTTAGAACGCCGGGCGCCGATGGCGTTGCGTCTGCAATTGGCGCTCTATCGCCTGGGCGGCCGGGCCATCTGCGACGCCATCCAACGCGTGAACTACGACACCGTCAACATCCGTCCGAGCGTTCCGACGCCGGTAAAGCTGGCGCTCGCGGTGCGCGCGTTGGCGGCGGGTTAATGGCAGGATTGCAAAGCGCCGAGCGCTTCAATCGCGATATGGCCCGCCGCGAAGCCGGCAATTTCTATTGGGGATTTATCTCGCTGGGATACCACGAGCGCATGGCGATCTACGCGCTCTACAACTTCGCCCGCCAAGTCGACGACGAAGCGGACTCGGGCGGGGTCGAGAATCTTCCGCAGCGGCTGCTGGTGCATCGCGACCGCATCGTCAAGGCCGGCCGTGGCGATGCCGGCGACGATCCGATCTTGCACGTTCTGGCCGAAGCCATGCAGCGCTATTCGATTCCGGAGCGCGAGCTGCAGATGCTGGTCGACGGCGTCGAGATGGATTTTAGCCACGCACGCTACGCATCGTTCGAGGAACTCAGCGAATACTGCAATCTGGTGGCCTCGGTGGTGGGACGCATGTGCGTACGAATCTTCGGTTTCACCGATCCGGTGGCGCTGCAACGGGCGGACGATTTGGGTTTGGCCCTGCAGTTGACGAACATTCTGCGCGACGTTCGAGAAGATGCGGTGGAGATGGGTCGCGTCTACTTACCGCAGGATGAGTTGCAACGCTACGGCATCGCAGACGCCGGCTTCGCCGCCGGTACGGTCGCTCCGCGTTGGAACGAATTCGTCGCCGATTACGCACGCCGCGCGCACGAATATTTCGTCAGCGGCTATCAAGTGCTCGACTATATCCCGCGCCGCCCGGCGGCCTGCGTGCAAACGATGGCCGGCATTTACCAGGAGCTGCTCAAGAAGATCGAACGCGATCCGGCGCTTCCGCTACGGGCGCGAGCCGCGCTCTCGAAAACTGAAAAGTTGCGCGTCGTCGTGCGGTCGTGGCTCAGCAGCGCATAGCCGTCGTCGGTGCCGGTCTCGCGGGGTTGGCGGCGGCGATGGATTTGGCCGACGCCGGCGGGGCGGTCGAAGTGTTCGAGCGGTCGAGGCTGCTGGGCGGGCGCGCGACGTCGTTCGAAGTCGGTGGACGCGAAGTCGATAACGGACAGCACGTGTTTTTGGCGTGCTGCACCGAGTTCGTCGATTTCGTCGACCGGGCCGGCATGCGAGACGCACTCCACGTGCAAGAGCGGTTCGATGCGATGGTCTTGGCGCGAAACGGCACCACCGGCCGGCTGCGCGCGGCGAACGTACCGGCTCCGTTCCACTTGCTGGCGTCGTTCGTGCGCTACCCGCATCTCGACATCGCGGGCAAGTTGCAAGTTGCGCGGGCGTTGGCATCCGCGCTTCTAACGCGCAAGCCCGCTTCGGGAACGTTCGAGGCGTGGCTGAAGTCGACCGGCCAGGGCGAAGGTACGCGACGCGGTTTTTGGGATCCATTTTTTATTCCGGCGCTCAACGCTCCGTTCGACCGTGTCGACAATGCCGATGCGATGTTCGTGTTGACGACCGCGTTTTTACGCGATCCGTCGGCGGCGCGTTTCGGTTTTTCCAACATTCCACTCGCCCATATCGCCGCATCGGCGGCGCGACGCGCGGAGGCGGTGCATACGTCGACCGCGGTAACCCGCGTGCGGACGGGTGACGCAGGTGTGGAGTTGCAGTTACTTGGCGGCGAGACGCGAACGTTCGATGCCGCCGTGCTGGCGGTGACGCCGCGCGGGCTCGCCAACATGCTCGAAACTCCCGAACGATACGGCATCGAAGGACTCGACGCGTTCGTACCGTTCCCGATCGTCGACATCCACCTGTGGCACGACGGTCCCAGCATCGGGTACGATTTTGCGGCCGCACTCGACTCCCCGCTGCAGTGGATTTTCGAAAAGGCGCCCGGATATCTGTGTTGCAGTTGCAGCGCAGCCGAAGAGTACTTGCGGCTTCCGACGCAGCGGCTCGAAGCGCTGGCGTGGGACGAAGTACGCGCGTTTTTACGGCTTCCCGACGGCGTGCATTTGATCGATTCGGCCGTTACGCGCAATCCCGAGGCGACCTATCTTCCGCGGCCTGGATCGAAGCGTCCCGGACAACGTACGTCCGATCCCGCGATCGCCATCGCCGGCGCGTGGACCGAAACCGGCTGGCCCGACACGATGGAATCGGCCGTGCGTAGCGGCCGTATTGCCGCGCGCGCCATTCTCGACGGCCTATCGCCCGCGCTGGTGCGCGAAACCGCTGGAGCCGCTGGATGAACGGTTCGCGAAGCGCGCTCGACAAAGCCGTCGGATGGTTGTTGGAGCGTCAGTCGCCCGAAGGCTGGTGGTCGGGCGAGTTAGAGACGAACGTCACGATGACGGCCGAACAGGTCTTGTTGTATCGGTTTCTCGGCATTTCCGTCGACGGACTCGCCCGGCGTGCGGTCGTGCATTTGCTCGACCATCAGCGTTCCGATGGTTCGTGGGCGCTGTATTACGACGGGCCGGCAGATGTGAGCACGACGATCGAAGCCTACATCGCGCTCAAAGTGCTGGGCGTCGACGTCGCTCGACCCGAAATGACCAAGGCGCTCGCCACGATTTTGCGCCTCGGTGGCGTCACCAACGCGCGCGTTTTCACGAAAATCTGGCTGGCACTGTTCGGTAAATATCCTTGGGAGGGCGTACCGTCGCTGCCTCCCGAGTTGGTCTATTTTCCGCCGTGGATGCCGTTCAATTTATACGATTTTGCGTGCTGGGCGCGCGGGACCGTGGCACCGCTGACCATCGTGGTATCGAAACGTCCGGTGCGCGAGCTGGGCGTCGACATCTCCGAAATCGTCGTCCCCGGCAGCGAGCCGGAACTGCACAAGGTGCGCGGCTCGGGCTGGATGATGGCCGTAGAAAATCTTCTCAAATTGTACGAGCGCCTTCCTTGGCAACCGTTACGCGCGCGCGCGCAGCGCGCGGTCGCGAAGTGGATCGTCGAACGGCAAGAAGCCGACGGCAGCTGGGGCGGCATTCAGCCTCCGTGGGTGTACTCGTTGATCGCGTTGTCCGTCATGGGATATCCGATGGACGACGAGTCGATGCGGCGCGGACTGGCGGGGTGCGAACGCTTCGTGATCGACGACGAACGCGGCTGGCGATTTCAAGCCTGCATGTCGCCCGTGTGGGATACGGCGTGGGCCGCGCGCGCGCTGGTGTGGGCCGGACTCGACGCGCAGCATCCGGCGGTGCGACGCGCCGTCAAGTGGATGCTGGCCGAACAAATTCCGAACGATGCGGCCGGAGATTGGCGCGTTCACTGCGATGAAACGCGCGGCAACGGCTGGGCGTTCGAGTTCGACAACGACGCGTACCCCGACGTCGACGACACGACGATCGTGGTGCTGGCGTTGCTCGAAGGCGGCGAGCCTTCGGCGGTTGCCGATGCCGTCGATCGCGCGCGCATTTGGACGCTGGCGATGCGCTCGCGCAACGGTGCGTGGGCGGCGTTCGACCGCGACAACACGCGCGAGCTGCTCTACCACATGCCGTTTTCGGATTTCGGCGCGATGATCGATCCTCCGACCGAAGACGTCACGGCGCATGTCCTGGAGATGTTGGCCGCGATGCAATACGCGCCGGACGACGCCTACGTCGCGGGCGCCTTAGAGTATTTGCGCCGGGAACAAAAGCCCGATGGTTCGTGGTTCGGCCGCTGGGGCGTGAACTACATTTACGGTACGTGGTGCGTCATCTCGGCACTCATCGCGATCGGTCGGGGAGGCGACATGATCGAGCGGGCGGTCGAGTGGCTCCTGCAGGTGCAAAATCCTGACGGCGGGTGGGGGGAAAGCTGTCATTCATACGCCGATCCGTCATTTGCCGGCGTCGGCGCCAGTACGCCCTCGCAGACCGCCTGGGCCGTGAATGCACTGCAAATTGCCGGATACGCGCAACACAATGCCGTTGACCGGGGTCTAGCCTACTTGTGCGAACGCCAACGTGCGGACGGTTCGTGGGACGAACGCGAAGCGACCGGAACCGGCTTTCCGCGAGACTTTTACATCAACTATCACCTATACCGGCATCTGTTTCCGACGATCGCATTGGCGTTCGCCGAGCGGCAGACCCGAACGCAGGTTTTGCTCGAGCCGATGGCATCCGGGCAGGCCTCGACACCGTAAGAGGGTAATTTCGCACACCATGTCGATGCCGTGGCAACAATCCGTTGCAGTCGCGAAGTATATCGCGACAAAAAAGATCAAAGGCGAGAAGCGCTATCCGCTCGTTCTCGAGCTCGAGCCGCTGCTGCAATGCAATCTGGCCTGCGCCGGCTGCGGAAAGATCCAGCACCCCGACGACATCCTGCGTCGCCGGCTGAGCGTCGAGGACTGCATCGCCGCGGTCGAAGAGTGCGGCGCACCGATGATCTCGATCGCCGGCGGCGAGCCGTTGGTCCACGATCAAATGCCGCAGATCGTCGAAGAGCTGGTGAAGCGCAAGAAATTCGTGTTCTTGTGCACCAACGCGTTGCTGCTCAAAAAGAAGATCGATAAGTTCAAGCCGTCCACCTATTTCGCATGGATGATCCACATCGATGGCACGCGCGAACGCCACGACGAGTCGGTGTGCCGGGACGGTGTGTTCGACAAAGCCGTCGAGGCAATCAAAGAAGCCAAGGCGCGCGGCTTTCGGGTGTACACCAACACGACGTTCTTCGACAAGGATGGTCCGGAGTCGGTCCGCGCGGTGCTCGACTATCTCAACGACGATCTGAAGGTCGACATGATGCAAATTTCCCCGGCGTACGCCTACGAGAAGGCGCCGGATCAAGGGAATTTTTTGGGCGTTACGCGGACGCACGAAGTGTTCAAGGAAGCCTTCGCGGGCGGCAAGCGTAAGAAGTGGCGCCTCAACCACAGCCCCTTGTACCTCGACTTTCTCGAAGGCAAGGTCGACTTCGAGTGCACGCCGTGGGGCATTCCGTGCTACACGGTCTTCGGATGGCAGCGCCCGTGCTATTTGATGAGCAAAGAAGGCTACGCCAAGACGTACCAAGAGCTGCTCGACGAAACCGACTGGTCTAAATACGGCCGCGGCAAGCACGAATCGTGCAATAATTGCATGGCGCATTGCGGCTACGAGCCGACCGCCGTGATCCGCACGACGGGATCCCTGCGCGAATCGCTCCGCGCGGCCGTTGGCACCTGATCGAGTCTTTTTAACCGGCGCTTCCGGGTTCGTCGGCGCGCACGTTCTCCGCGCGTTGCTGGCGGCCGGGTATTACGTCCGCGCGTTGGTACGCGACGCATCGCGCATCGCATTCGACGACGACGTCGAGTGGATCGACGGGGATCTGGTTCGCACCGGCGACTTCGCTCACGCCTTAGACGGGTGTCGCTACCTGGTGCACACCGCTGCGTTATACTCGTTTTCACCCCACGAACGAGCCGGCATGTACGACGTCAACGTCGGTGGCACCGCCAGCCTCTTCGCGGCCGCACACTTAGCCGGCGTGGAACGCGCCGTGTTGACCTCGAGTTCGGCGACGATCGGACACGCGCACGGCTCCCAACCCGCCGACGAGAGCTGCTATCCGCTCGACCGGCCGTTCGCGGCCCGGCGCGGCGACTACCACGCATCGAAGGTCGAACAAGAGCGAGCGGCATTTGCGTCGCGCGTCCCGGTAGTGGCCGTGCTTCCGACCGCGCCGGTCGGTCCGGGCGATTGGAAACCGACGCCGACCGGAAAATTGGTGCGCGACTTCGCGCGCGGTAAGATCGCAGCGATGCCGCCATTGGGAGGCGGCATGAATCTGGTCGCGGTGGAGGACGTCGCCGGCGGCCATGTGGCCGCACTCGAGCGAGGCCGGCCGGGCGAACGGTACGTGCTGGGCGGTGAAAACCTGGAGATGGATGCAGTTTGGCGCCTCTTGGCCGAGGTGACGGGCCGTCCGTTGCCGGGCTTCCGCGCGCCATATGCCATGGCGTATGCGGTAGCCGCAGTCGACGAGCTGCGATGCCGGATCGATGTAGGCGCGGTCCCGTTCGCTCCGCTGGAGGGCGTGCGAATGTCGCGCGAGCGGATGTATGCCGACTCCTCGAAAGCAGGTCGAGAACTCGGCTTTTCGGCAACTCCGGTACGCGCCGCGCTGGAACGTAGCGCCATATGGTATCGGGAAAACGGGGCGACGTAAGCCTGACCAAGCAAGTAAGCGCCTAGTCTAGAGGGACTAGCCTATTGCGGTGGGAAATGAACGGCCTTCAATCCACCGTTCTTTTTGCGGAGGCTTTTTCTATGTTTACCCGTCTGAGCCGGCGTGCGTTTCCGTATGCCGCTCTGTCCATCGCAGCGTTGCTGACTGCGTGTTCCCAAAACAACGCCGGATCGCTGCCAACGACCGCGACGCAACAGGCGTCGCACCCAACGGTGACCACGCACATCGCGCCACAGGCGAAAGCGATGCTCGCACTCGCACACGGACGTAACCACGCGGTAATCGACACACCCGTTGGAATCGCTAAACTGTTCCAGCCGGTTCGCCCGAACGCGGCCGAGGCGCTGTACGACAGCATCATCGCGAATAAGAACGGCCAAACCAGCAGCGACATCGCGAGCGAAGGCTTCGAATGCTGCAGCGTCGACGAGTTCGGCGACGGAATGACGCTCACCGAAGACAACGCGCGCCCGACGCAAGTGTCGGTGATTCTCGATTCGTGGGCCTGCGAAAACGGATTCTGGAACACCGGATGCACGACCACGCCGGGCACGACGTTCTCCGAGCCGATCACGCTCAAAATTTACAGCGTCACCACCGATGAGAGCGGCAATCCCGCGCCGGATCAAGTGCTCGTCGAGGCGACACAAACCTTCAACATTCCGTTCCGTCCGTCGGCCGATCCGCGTTGCGAGGGCCCGAACGCCGGAAAGTTTGTCGGCAAGGTCGACAAAGAGTGCGATAATGGCTTCGCCTACAAGATCAATTTCGACGTGAAAATTCCGAAGACCGTTCTGCCTAAACAAGTGATTGCGACGGTCGCATATAACACGAGCGATTCCGGCTACACGCCGTACGGACAAGGCACGCCGTGCTTCACCGGACCAGGCGGT
>JBDTKL010000300.1:0-8315 GCA_039935355.1 Candidatus Tumulicola sp. | reverse complement strand
GTCGACCAGGTCGATCGACGATTGCGTGCGCTGCGACTCGAGATCGAACTGGCGGATGCTGTCGACCGTGTCGCCGAAAAACTCGATGCGCGTCGGCAACGGCTCGCTAGCGGCGAACACATCGACGATCCCGCCGCGCACGGCATATTCGCCTGCGGCACTGACGACGTCGACTCGCGTGTAGCCGAGGCGGTAGAGGCGCTGTTGAAACGCTTCCCAACCGGGTTCGTCGCCGATGCGTGTTTCGAAACGCAACTCGGCGAAGAGCGCCGCAGGCATCATGTATTGTCGGACCGCTCCGATCGGCGCCAATACGATGCGCGGGACGCCACGTTGTAAGTCGGCCAGCAGCGTCATTCGCGCGCTGCGCTCCGACGGGCTCTCGATCGCTCCCACCGCTTCGTCGCGCGAACGCACTAACGCAATCGTATCGGGCTCGTCTTGGCCGAGATAATACGAGAGATCGGCGAAGGCGCGTTCCGCAACATCGACCGTAGGAACGACGGCCAGCAGCGTTCCGCCCAGCCGCCGGTGTATCGCCGCCAACAACGCCGGGCGGGCGGCGGCCGCCGTTTCGTGCAACGCGTACGCGCCCGGTTTCGGCCCGCTCAACGCGCGCAGACGCGTCAAGCGCTCGATCAGAGCGTCGACCGGCGGAGCGGCGATCAACGCATCGACGATTGGGTCGCGTGCGGACGAGTACGAATGTGTTGGATCGAGGACGGTGCTCATGTCGGGCCGTTGATTATAGCAGACCGCCGAGCTCGAATCAGCAACGCATACGGGATAATCGCGATCGCGCTCAACATCGCGGATATCAACAACGGCGGGATTCCGGCGGCATCCGGCACGTAGCGTACGAGCGAACCCGCGATCGTCCACACGATGACCGTCGCTGCCCGGCTCGCCGGCGCCAAGGCTGCTGCTAGGGTGAGCCACAGTCCGTACCACGGATACGGATTCGGTATGAGTAACCAAGCTGCCAAGGCGAGCAACACCCAGCCGTCGCGCTCGCTGCGGCGCAGGTGCGCGCCGCCGACCGCGCCCAACGCGATCGCAGCGCACGATGCCAGCACAATTGCAGCCATTCGAGCCGCTGCATATCCAGCCACGGGCGCGAGGAGAACGAAGGTCAAGCCCTGGAGCGATGCCTGCGGAGCGTAGCCGCCGTGCACGTTCGAACCGCTCGCCCAGTGTGTCGCGACCGGCCACATAGCTGCGGCACTTACGGTAACACCGGCCAGCGCAGCAATCCACACGTCCGGTCTCCGGAACGTTACGAATGCGCCTGCCGCAATCGCCGGAAGCTTGAATGCCCCGGCGGCTCCGGCCACAAAAGCGCCGAGCCGCGGCCGGCCTCGCGCCAGCGCGCATCCGGCCAATCCGACCGCAGCCGCCCAGGCGTCGTTGTGCCCCTCGGCCGCGCACCACAACGTAACCGGGTTGCAGCCGATCAGAACGGCCGAGCGTAATCGGGTCGTGCGGTCGCCCGGAAATGCGGCGTATGCCAGCGCGCCACAGGCCAAAGCTGCCACTGACGATGTCAGGCGTAAGCCGTCGAGTTGGGCGAGAAGACCCATCGGAACCGTCAGCCACATCACAGCTGCTGCCGTCGCGACGAAGCCCCAACCATACACGCACGCGGGAACTGCCGCCCCCCATTGTATGCGCGCTGCCGCCGTTAGCTGGTCGCTCCCGCTCAACACGAGCCGGGCGAACGGATCCGCTCCACGCAGCGCTGCTTGCCCGTACGCCGCATACGCGTAGACGTCGCTCGAAAATGCCACAGGAACGAGCCAGCAGGCGGCGACCACACCGATCGCCGCTGATGCGGCGAGGCGAATGGCGCGCGAATCGAGCGCTTCGCGCTTCGATAGTTCGCGCATCAGCATGAAGTAGGCTGCGGTCGCGACGGTGAGTCCGATCGCGAGCACGCTCATTTGCATCGCGCCGAATATTCCGGCGCCGGTCAACACCGCAAACGGCTGAGACAATTGAAGACGCACGCCGAGCGGAGCGTGCGGCAGCACGACACGCATTGCGATCGCTGCGAGCGTAACGCATGCCACCATCGCGACGGCAGCGCGCGTGCGGATCACGGCTGCGCGGTGCGAAGCGCGGAAGCCGCAGCGACGCCCAGCAACAGCCACCACGCGCCGCCGACCTTCGGATAAAAAACGAGATAATCGGCGATTTGATGGAGCGCGAGGGCAACGCTGGCTGCGAATGCTGCGACGACCCACGGAGAACTCGCGCGCAAGCGGCGTCCGAACGACCAGAGAATCGTCGCGAGCAACGCGATCGTTGCGGTGAAGAGCGCGATTCCGCCCTCCGCCAACGATTGTAGAAACCAACTATTGGCGTGCGTGCGTATGCCGGGTGCGCCGTACGCGCCAAGTTCGAGTTCGTAGTTTCCGGCGCCGACGCCGAGCCACGGATGCGAACGCCACATTCGCCATGCGGCTTGCCACAGTGCACGCCGGTCGCCGACGCCGCCCGCATAGGCGCTTTCTTCGAACGAGACGCGCAGCACGTTGGCGGTGTGCGCGTACAACGCCCACGCGCAAACGATGGCTCCCCCCGCGAACGCACCCGCATACGCCGGCCACAGTGCGCCCCAGGCGCTGCGTCCTTGCGTTACTGCGACCACGACGACGACGACGGCTAAACCAAACAATCCCGCCCGGGATAACGTCAACACGCCCGCGCATGCAGCCAAGGCTAGTGCAACGTCGGTGACGCGCGAACGTCGAACGACCGTCCACGCTCCCAGCGCGGCAACGGCGACCTGCAAATAGCCCGCAAGTTGATTGGGGCCTTCCAGCACGCCGGCGATGCGCGGCACCACGATTTTCCCGACGAACAGTCCCGACGGCGCTCCGATCGCTTCTTGTGCCAGCGCGGTCAGCGATACCGCGATCGCCGTCAATGCAATCGTCCAAATCAACGGACGGTCGTCGCCGTCGATGCGGCAGCACCAATAGGCGGCTAGAAACGTCAACGCATATTGAGCGACTTTCAACGTTTCGCGCAAGGACGCGGACGGATGTTGCGCGCCGAGCGCGGATAGGGCGACCACCGCCAAATACGCGCCGATTGCGATCGCGATCGCACGGGCCGGGGCGCGCAGCGATGGCAAGCCGTACGTCGTCAAACCGGTCAAGACGCCGAGCAGCACGATTTTCGGCAGCGTTAGCGTCGTGCCGGCTGCGTCGCGCGCGAAGGCAAACGGCATCGTCGCCACCAGCGCTGCTACGCCGAACGAAGCGCGCCGCGTGGTTACGAACGCAGCTACGATAAAGGCTACGGCAAAAATCAGCGCGGACGCGGGATCGAGCACGACCGGAATCGCAAATCGATCGACGACCGGGTGATACGTCAAGAGCGTTCGATGTCGTCGATTAAATAGAGCGGGCGGCCCTTCACTTCGTCGTAGATGCGTCCTAAATATTCGCCGAGGATTCCAAGGCTAATCAACTGGACGCCGCCCAAGAAAACCACCGCGACAATTGTTGACGCCCAGCCCGGCGTGTAGCCTGGAGGATAGATGCGTAGCAGTTTAGCGACGACCACGACGAGCGCGTACACGAACGCGATGGCGCTAACCGAAAACCCGAAATACGAAGCGAAGCGTAACGGGATATCCGAAAACGATGTAATTCCGTCGATTGCAAACCGTAGCATCGTCGGGATGGGATACTTCGTCGCTCCCCACGAGCGTTCGTCCCGGTCGTATTCGACGCCGGTCTGCCGGTAGCCGACCCAGCTCACCATGCCGCGCAAAAACCGGTGCCGTTCGGGCAGACGGCGGAGCGCTTCGACGACGCGCCGGCTCATCAAACGAAAATCGCCGGTGTCGACTGGGATCGACACTTTGGTCAAGCGCTTGATCGTTCGGTAAAACAACCCGGCGGTGAAGAGTTTGAACGGGCTCTCACCTTTGCGCGTACGCCGCACGGCGTAGACCACGTCGTAACCTTCGCGCCAGCGTGCGAAGAACTGCGCGATCAATTCCGGCGGATCTTGCAGGTCGCCATCCATTAGGACGATCGCGTCCCCGGCAGCTAGCTCGATGCCGGCGGTTGCGGCCAACTGATGTCCGAAGTTGCGCGACAGCCGAATCAGTGCCACGTTGGGGCGGCGCCGTAACTCTTCGCGAACCGCGTCGGCCGTGCCGTCGGTGCTTCCGTCGTCGACCACCAGGATCTCGTACGTCGGCGCGCCCTCGATGCCGTCGACGTTCTCGACGATGCGCTCGAGCAGCGTCGGTACGTTGCCCGCTTCGTTATACATCGGAACGACGACGCTCAACGTCGGACGATCGGCGCTCGCTGCTCGCATTGTTCGCGAGCGCTTCGACGGGCGGGCGCGGCGGCCTCGCCACGGGCGGAACCGTTCAACGTGCCGAGAAACCGCAGGCCTGTGATGCGACTTCGGAGCGCGATGCTGCTCGCCGCGATAGTGTTGGTTCCAGCTGCGTGCAGCCGGTATACGGCATCGACCGGCGCGACAGCGCCGCCATCGAGCATTCCGCATGCCGTGCCATCCCGATCGGGGGCGCCGTTCTCGTCGCCTCGGCAGACGCCAATGCGACCCGTTTCGACCCCCTCCGCGACGCCGTCGCCCACGCAAGCTCCGACCGCGATCCCAACGGCGTCGCCGACGCCGGTCGAAACCAGCGTTCCGGTTGCGACCGCTTCACCCAAGCACGTCGCGGTGCCGAGGTTGCAGCCCGACGCGCCGCCGAAAATTCTCGCGGTCTCGATTAGCGAAACGACCGTCCACTCGGGCGATACCGTGACCGGGAGCGTTTCGACGACGTCGAACGTCGCCAGCGTCGAGGTTCGAATCGCGACCTTCGGAATGGGCATGGCGAAAACCGGAGTCGGACGCTTCGCGCTGACCTATCCGATCGGCAATCTGCCGTTCTTCGTGCGCGGCACGTTCCAAATGCACGTCATCGCCCGCAACACGCGCGGCGTGTCGACCGAAACGACGATTCCGATTACGGTTCGCTAAACCGTCGCGCGGCTAGCCCGGCGGTCGACCCGGCACGCCTGGCGTCGGCAAGCCGTGCGGAAGGTTCGGGAACGGCGCCGGATTGTAGGGCGTCGGAAGCGCGCTGGGTTGCTGATTGAACGTGCCGTTGAGAGCGTCGGTCCATGCGTACACCGTGTCGCGAATAACGCGCACGTCGGCGTCGGTCACGACGATCTGCCGCGGCGTCCGCTGCAAGCCGTTCTCGGCCGCTTCTTGCGATTGGAACGACCCGCGATCGTAGAGATACCGGAAGATCGTGCCCGAGTTCAAACGCCGCGTGATCTGATAATGCAACGCGTCGGAACGATCCATCGGAATAGCCTGCGGATTCCAGCCGCTGGCGTCGGTCGTGATGTAGACCGATGCGTTGAAGGCCGTATTGGGCGGGACTTGCACGATGAACGTGACCAAGACCGGTCTTCCCGAGAAGTGTTGGACGGCCACGAGCGGCTGTCCGGGAGCGGGCGTTGACGGGAGCAGATCCGGATTCGGCACCGGTGAGGATAGCGCTACCGCAAAGCGAGCGACGTCGCCAAAACTTCCTTCTTGCGGGAGCGGATCGCGTGACAGATCGAGTTCGGTAATCGTCCCGCTCGGATCGAAATGGGCTCGCGCCCAAACGCGGGGCGCCGGGACCAGCGTCGTCGGTCCGCCGTTGATGCTTCGAATCGCCAAGCCGGGTACGGCACGGAAACCGTCGCCGGTCGTAAAGAACACGAAGCCGTCTTGATATGCCAGCAACTGCCCGGTCACCGCGATCGATTGCGGGGCTGCGGCGAGCAACGCGACGGCGAGTATGACCGCGAAGGCGGCCGTCATGCGACGGATCATTGTTGCGGTAGCACCTGTATGATAAAGGCCGGGCTCCAACGGATATTTCCAAAATTGAAATAGTACGTGCGCTGAATGTCGACCAGCATGTGCGGAAGCAGATGAAAGCGCACGTCGCCGGTTAGGTCGTAGGGCGGCTGGCCGAGATAGTCGTTGTACAGCGGCTGCCCCAACACGTTGACCGACGGCAGCGGAAACACGTTGGGCTCCGGAATCGGGAAGTCGGCGTGACGTCGAGCGACGAGCGACGCGTTGAAGTCCGGATTGGGATCGTAGTTAATTCCCAACGTCCAGGTACGCAACGTCGAAACGCCCGTGAACGATTGCAACGACGACGGACACGGTACCGGCGGCTGCGGCGGATTGGGCTGGATGAAGGTACACGGCTGATAACCGCCTTGCAAATAGTAGTCGCCGGTATTCTGCACCTGGAAGCTGACATACGAGTTGACCTGGCGCGAGAACTGCCGGCTCAAACTGCCCGTGGTGGTCGTGCTGTCGATGTGATGCGGCAGCGAGTTGTACTGCCGCTGCTTGTTAAACGTCGCGTTGAAAAAATAGTCTTTGGACGGATTGTCCCCGCCGATTTTGACCGACGTTAGAAAGAAATTAAAACCTACGATCTGATTGTAGATGGTCGTGTAGGTCGTCGGGCACGGAACCGGCCCGTCGGCTTTGGAGAAAACGCACTGGCCTCCGAATGCCTGCAACCCGTGGATGTTGATCGGCAAGGCGTACTGCTGTCCGACCGAGTCGTGATTGAAGCCGTAGCTAAAATACGTCTGCTCGAACAACGGCAGCTTCTTAAAGATTTGATTTTGGAAACTCGTCCAGGTGAGTTGTGCCTGGGTCGGATGCGAAAGGTTGCCGGCCGGATTGATGACGCACACCGGTTTGGGTGAGGGGTTAGTTTTTGTGGGGTTCGGTATCGTACAGACGGGCGCGGGATTTGTAAACGATCCGGGACCCAGGGTGTTGTAGTTCGTAAAGTTTGACGCCAACGACAGATACGAATGCGGAAAAGCGTACGTCATGTTGACGTACGTCGTCTGCGTCTCGGACGACGGCAGTGCCTGAAAGAAAATCCCCTGATTGATATACAATTGCGAGAACGTCTGAACCTGGAAGCGGCTGCCGAGCTTTTCGTAGCCGATGAAATTAAAGTAGCGTTGCGTTTTCGTCAGCGGATTGGCCGAGAAGATCGCGTAGTCGTGCGCGCCGACGAAATGCTGTTCGAACGCGAGATACGCGTGGTTGAACGTATCGTATCGCACGTGAACGGCCGAAAGCGAATTGTTGTTGCCGGCGACGTTGAAGGTGGCGTCGAAATTCGCGCCGGTCAGCGAGTTTTGCGCGAAATACTGATTGGGCGAAAAGTTGATGACGTACGAACCGAGCGGAACTCCTACACCGGCAAAGTAGCCGGTCGCGCCCGAGAAGTGGATGAAACTGCGCGTGCCGATCGTCGCGCTTGCCGCGACGATGCTCGGCGTTTTCGGCAACGTCGGAAACGCGAAAACGTCGCCCGGCATGATTCGTCCCTTAACGGGGTGCGTTAGATCGCCGTTGAGGAAGGTCCAGCGATCCGGTTCCGACGTGACCGGCACGAAATAGATGCGGTTGAAATCGAGAAAGTCGGAGATAGCGGCGCCCGAGACGTGCTCGTTACCGTACTGCAGCGTTACGTGTCCGGCGACCAAAAAGCGGTTCAGTTTGAGATCCATCGAGAACGCATCGCCGGTAACCGTAAAGCCGTCGCTGGTCGTCACCCTGACGTTGCCGTCTGCCTCGAGCTCGAACTGGTCGTTGTAAAACAAAATGTGCGAAGCCGACAGCTGCATCGTCGTGTTAGCTCGAGCCACGCCCGCGGCAAGCGCGAACGCCATCAGAGCAAGGGCCAAGCAGAGCGAGAGACGTCGCACGAAGATCCTCTGACGGGTGATGAATGGGCAACGGTTTGGAGCGGCAGCCTGAGTATCCTATCGCCGGCCTCGCTCGGCGGGGAAGGCGCGTTCCCGCATAAGCCGAAACGCGGGACGTGCGCGTATTGCAGTTTTCGAGCGCGTTTTTGACGAGCAACCAAGCGGAGAGGCCGGCCCTTTTTGCCCCGGCCGGCGCCACGCCGGACCGGGGTCTTTGTCGCCAGTGCCGAAAACGCGAAATTGCGTCCGTTCCACTGCATTGGTGGTCGGGCGACCGAGGGCTGGGTATCGAGGTGCGTGCAGTAAGAATCTGCGGAGCGAGTTTCCACAACGACGGTGCGACCAGCGCCGGACAATTGGTTCGCTAGCAGGGTGCAAGCCGCTATCGCCCCGCCTAGGGAGCGCACCGTACCCGATTCCTGGTGGGTCTGGAAACGCTGGGTGGATCTAACGCTCGGCACGCTGCTGTTATTCGTCGTCCTTCCGATCGTGACGATTGCCGCCGTCGGCATCGTCTGCGTC
>JBDTKL010000299.1:0-6444 GCA_039935355.1 Candidatus Tumulicola sp. | reverse complement strand
GAAGCGGTCATGTACCTCGACGAGCAAGTTCCCGGCGAGTCGTATCGCATCAACGATTTTATCCGCGCGTACGTGCTCGACGTCAAACGCTCGCCGCGAGGACCGCAGGTTATTCTGTCGCGCACCGCCGAGGGATTGGTGCAGCGATTGATGGAGCTCGAGGTTCCGGAGATCGCCGACGGCACCGTCGAGATCATGGCGATCGCACGCGAAGCCGGTAGCCGTTCGAAGGTCGCCGTGAAAAGCAACCGTCCAGAAGTCGACCCCGTCGGAGCGTGCTTAGGCCCGAAGTCGAGCCGCATCGCGAACGTCACCGATAACTTACGCGGCGAGAAGATCGACGTTATTCCGTATTCGAGCGATCACGATTCGTTTATCATGAAGGCGCTGGCGCCGGCCAAAGTCGTCGAAGTCGAGTTGTTTGAAGACGACGGCGTCGCGCTCGTTATCGTCCCCGATTACCAACTCTCGTTGGCGATCGGACGCGATGGGCAAAACGTGCGCCTCGCGGCAAGACTGACCGGCTGGCGCCTCGACATCGCCAGCGAAAGCGAATCCAGTGAAGCGCGCGATCGCTATCTGGTCGAACGTGCCGAGCGCACCGTCGACGAAACGCCTGCCGAGGATTCGGAACCGGTAGCGGCGGCCGACGACAGCGACGGTGTCGATATCGACGCGGATCTCATCCGGAAGCTTGAGGAGTTTCGCCGCGAGCGTCTTGGATCGGAAGAAGGATCGTAGCGGCTGGTGCAGCCGGTTCGGCAGTGCGTGGGTTGTCGCAAACGCTACCCGCAGCAAGAACTGCAGCGGTTCGTTCGCCGGGGTCTCGCCTGGTCTGCGGATCCGCACCACGTGCCACGACAGCCTGGCCGCGGCGCCTACCTCTGCTCGAGCGCGTGCGGCACGCGGACGGCAAAGAATAAACGTTACCCGGGTCTTTCGGCCGCCGCGGCCGAATATGATAGCCTAGTGAGCGGATCATGATGAAACCTCGTGTCACGATCGACCACGTCGACCACCATGCGCGCTAGCGCGATGAGGGACGGCATTTGAGCGCGTAATGGGCGCGTCCGTAGTCGGGACGACCCATGTTGTAAGGAGTTTTGGCTACGGCAAAAGTACGGATCTTCGAGCTCGCGAAGGAGCTCGGGCTCTCATCGAAAGAGCTGGTCACGCTGTTCAACGAGCGGCTGGGCGGCGTTTTCGAAGCAAAAAATCAGTTGAGCGTGGTGCCCGATCAGATCGCAGATCTGGTCCGCAGCGTGCTGCTCAAATCCAACCTAAAGCCGGCATCGCGGGCGGCATCCGCTCCGGCGGCTGGTGCCGCGACCGTCTCGCCGCCCGCGCCGTCCCAACCGGCTGCGACCGCGGTTCCTCCCAAGGCCGCACCGAGCGCGCCCGTCGATGCGCCCGTTCCGCGTTTGCGTCCGGTAACCGGACCCGCTCCTCGTCCGGCCCGGACTACGACAACGCAGTCGCCTGCCGGCGAGCCTGTAACGGCACCGCCCGTAGCTGCCGAGGTTGAGGCTCCTAGTCCTCCGCCGATCGCGGCGAGCGCACCCGTCGAGCAAACCGCGCCTACCGGGCTGCCGTCCGACGGACAACAGCCGCCTACGGCACCCGTCCGCCGCCCGATTAAACCGCCGGCGCACGAGCCGATCCCGCAATTGCGCCCGGTTCCGGCCGGCCAGCAATCGATCGTCCGGCGCCAGGCTCCGCCGCCGCCAACGACCACGGCATCCGCTTCCCCCGGCCCCCAAACCGGTCTACCCGGGCGCCCCGGCGTGGCACCTCGCCCTGGACAAGCTCTGCCAACGGCCCCACCGGGTAAACCGGGAGCGTTCGTAGCAAGGCCCGCTGGTCAAGCGCAGGCGATCGCTCCGGGACGCCGGCATGCCGGTAACGGCCCGTTCCGGCCGCTCGCGCCGGCCCAGCGTCCTGCCGCCACCCCGTTCGCGCGTCCTGGCGTCGCTCCGGGCGCAACCGACCAAGCGCCCGCACCGTCGACCGGCGGCGGTCGTCCCGGCGATCGCGCGCGGTCGCATCAAGACAAAGCCGCCGCAAAGAAAGACCGCGAAACCGAACTGCTGCTCGAAAAAGAGCGTCAGCGCAAGAAGAAGGGCGACCACTCCGCCGTCAGCTCGCCGGCGCGCTCCCTCGAGGCAATCGAAATTCCCGACTTGCTCACGGTGCAAGAGCTTGCGACCTCGATGATCGTTCCGGTCAAGGACGTGATCACCGAGCTCATTCGCGTGGGCACGATGGCGACCATCAATCAAAACATTCCAAGCGACGTCGCGATCACGGTCGCGAAAAAGTTCGGGTTCAATGCCGTCGTCAAGGAAGCCGGCGAAGAAGTCAAAGTCGAGCAAGAAGAAGACAAACCCGAAATGATGACGCCGCGTGCGCCGGTCGTCACCGTTCTCGGACACGTCGATCACGGCAAGACATCGTTGCTCGACAAGATCCGCCAAGCCGACGTGGCGGGCGGCGAGGCCGGCGGTATCACGCAAAAAATCGGTGCGTACACCGTCGAGCGCAACGATCGCAAGATCACGTTTATCGATACACCCGGCCACGAAGCGTTTACGGCAATGCGAGCCCGCGGCGCCAAAGTCACCGACGTGGCGATTCTCGTGGTCGCGGCCGACGACGGCGTCATGCCGCAAACGCGCGAAGCCATCGCACACGTCAAGGCGGCCGGCGTTCCGATCGTCGTGGCGATCAATAAAATGGATAAGCCCGATGCGCAGCCCGACCGCGTCAAGCAGCAGTTAGCCGAACAGGGGCTGCAGCCGGTCGACTGGGGCGGCACGATCGAAATGGTGCCCGTCTCGGCGCGTACCGGCGACGGCATCGCCGGCTTGCTCGACACGGTGCTGTTGGAAGCCGACATCCGCGATCTCAAAGCCAACCGTAATCGCCGCGCGACCGGCATCGTGATCGAATCCGCGCTCCACCGCGGACGCGGTGCGGTTGCAACCGTGCTCGTGCAAAATGGAACGTTACGCGTCGGCGACATCATCGTCGCAGGCGGAACGTTTGGCAAAGTCCGCGCGCTCATCGACGACAAGGGCAAACAAGTCAAGAAAGCCGGACCTTCGGTTCCGGTTGAGATCATGGGTTTGTCAGACGTACCTGCGGCCGGCGATTCGCTCTCGGTCGTCAGCGACGAACGCGTCGCGCGCGAAACCGCCGAAAAGCGGGCGATTCGCCGTCGCGACGTGCGTATGGCTGCAACCGGTTCGCAGCGCGTCTCGCTCGAGACGTTCATGAGCATGCCGACCGAGGGCAAGAAGACCCTCAACTTGATCATCAAGGCCGATGGACAAGGTTCGCTCGAAGCCCTGCGCTCGCGCATGGAATCGCTGTCGACCGACAACGTCGACATCCGCGTCATCCACGGCGGCGTCGGTGCGATTTCGCCCAACGATGTCAACTTGGCGAGCGCCTCAAACGCCGTCCTCATCGGCTTCAATATCCGGCCCGACGAAACGGCGCGCCGGTTGGCCGAAAACGAAGGCGTCGACTTGCGCTTCTACCAGGTCATCTACGAAATCGAAGAAGACCTCAAAAAGGCGATGCGCGGTTTGCTCGCGCCGATCGAGCGCGAGGTCGCGCTGGGCCGGGCCGAAGTGCGCCAAGTCTTCAAGGTCAGCAAGGTTGGAACGATCGTCGGCTGTTACGTCACCAGCGGTAAGATCGGTCGTAACAACAAGGCGCGCGTCGTTCGCGATAGTGTCGTCGTGTTCGACGGTGAGGTCGAATCGTTGCGTCGCTTTAAAGAAGACGTGCGCGAAGTGGCCGAAGGGTTCGAATGCGGCATTCAGATCGCCAAGTTCCAAGACCTTAAAGAAGGCGACGTCATCGAAGCGTTTACGATCGAGAAGGTCGCAGCCGAGTTGGTGCGCGCGTGAAACAGCAGCGTCTCGCCAAAATCGATCACGAGATCCAGCGTATCCTCGGCGTCCTGATTTCGCAGTCGCTCCAGGATCCGCGTTTGGCGTTCGTCACGGTGACGCGCGCCGAAGTGAGCGACGACTTGCAACACTGCAAGGTGTTCGTTTCGGTCATCGGTGACCGGCACGCGGCGCAGCAGTCGCTCGAAGCGCTGCAGCACGCCAGCCGGTTTCTGCGTGGCGAACTCGGCCGCAAGATCGAACTCCGGCACACGCCGGATCTTACGTTCATCGAAGACCGGTCGTCGGAACGCGCGATCGCGTTGGCAAAAACGCTGCGCGAAGCGGCGGGCGAGACCCAAGCATGATCCAAGAAACGCCGCGGTTGGCGACGACCGCCGAAGTCGTCGCTCAGCTGCGCAAACGTTCGACGTTCGTGATGGTCAGCCACGTAAAGCCCGACGGCGACACCTTGGGCGCGGGGCTCGCGTTGGGTCTGGCGCTCGAAAAGCTCGGCAAGCGCGTGCTCTATTTCCAAGAAGGCGTGGTTCCTCGCAATCTTCGCTTTATGCCGGCGGCCGATCGCGTGCAGTCCAAATTGCCCGAGGATTTGCCGGCCGACACGCTCTTCGTGTTTTGCGACATGAGCGACAGTGGACGGGCGGGCGATTCGTTGCCTGCGATCGACCGGGACAACGTGCTCGACATCGACCACCACCTCGGCAACTCGTTGTTCGGCAAGTTCAACTACGTGCTCGAGAAAGAGTGCTCGACCGGCAGCACGGTGATGCACCTCCTGCGCGACCTCGGCAGCCCGATAGACGCCGATATTGCGACGTGCATTCTTACCGCCGTCATGACCGACACCGGCGGTTTCATGCACTCCAACACATCGCCGGACGTGTTGGAACTCGGTGCCGAACTCATGCGGCTCGGCGCCGATAAAGAAGAGATCACCGAAGAAGTCTTTTTGCGCAAACGCGTCGCGGCAACGCGCCTGTTGGGACGGATTATCGACAACATGACGTTCGCGCACGACGGACGGTATTGTTACTCGTACGTCGACGACCAGATGCTACAACAGACGGGGGCCGACGGAGAAGATACCGAGGACACCGTCAACACGATACGCGGGCAAGAGGGCGTCGAAGTGTCGGCGCTGTTCAAAGCGATCGAAGGCGAGATCCGCGTTAGCCTTCGCTCGAACGGTCGCGTAAACGTGCAAGCTGCGGCCGCGCGGTTGGGTGGCGGCGGTCATTTCCGCGCCTCCGGATTATCGCACACCGGCCCGCTCCAAGATGCGTTCGCCGCGGTCGATGCGGCGCTGGTCGAAGAAGGTCTGTGACGCACGGTGCCGTGCCGTTGTGCGCCGGCATCTTCATCGCACTGTTTGGAATAGTTGGTGGCTGGTTCATCGGCAGCCGCTTTCCGGCGGCGCGCTGGCTGCGATCGGGATATTTTCTGATGGGCGCGGGCGGTGCGCTGTTCGCCGTGTGGGCGGTAACGCGCGTGTTAGCATTCGGCGTAGCGGCGGCCCTGATCGTTGCGGCCGGCGCCGCGCTTGGAGCGGTCGGCGCATTGCGCAAGGAGCTGCGCGGAACGCTGTAGTCCGCGGACGTCTTCGAAACCATGCTCGGCTTCATCAATCTTTTTAAACCGGCCGGCTTGACGTCGACGCAGGCAGTAAGCCGCGTGCGCCGGATCTTGCGAATTGCTTCGGGCGACCGCCGGCTGCCGGCAGGCCATCTGGGAACGCTCGACCCACAAGCCGCCGGCGTGTTGCCGATCGCCGTCGGGAAAGCGACACGTCTGATCCCGCTGTTGGACGACCGTCGCAAGGCGTACGCGTGCACCTTGGTTGCGGGCATCGCGACCGACACGCAGGACGCAGTCGGGCGTACGATCGCGTCGCAGCCCGTTCCAGCGAACTGGGCGCAAGCGCTGCCCGCCGCGCTCGAGTCGTTCGTTGGACGTATCGAGCAAACGCCGCCGATGTTTTCGGCGCTGCATCACGCTGGAAAGCGGCTGTACGAGCTCGCGCGCGAGGGCGTCGTCGTCGAGCGGAAAGCCCGCACGATCACGATCTATTCGTTGCAGTTGCTCGGGGTCGAATCGATCGACGTCGCCCGCATTCGCATCGCCTGCAGCGAGGGCACGTACATCCGCACCCTATGCAGCGACATCGGCGAGCGGATCGGATTGCCCGCACACATGGGATCGCTCGTCCGCGAAGCTTCCGGCCCGTTCGTGCTGTCCGAGGCCCTGACGATGGAGGCCATCGCGGCCGACCCCTTGGCCGCGCTTATCGCTCCCGAGAACATCGTCCCGTTTCCGACCATCGTGCTCGATCTACGGGAGTCGGCCGATTTTCGGGCCGGCCGCATGGTTCCGTTGCCCGCGGGCGTTGGGTCCCGGCACGTCTTCGTGCGTGACGAATCGAGGACGCTGCTCGGCGTCGGAGAAACGCTCGGGGCCCTACTCGCTCCCCGCAAGGTGTTCACTTAATTTCCATGCAGGTTTGGCATGCGCTGGAACGCACCCCGAC